>JBGTDH010000706.1:0-7826 GCA_041748435.1 Pirellulales bacterium | reverse complement strand
CGCTGGTCTCGAACATCTCGCCGCCGGCGGCCAGCTCCTTCGTGAGAGCCTGCTCGCGGTGATCGTGAAAGCGGCCGTTGGGCCAATGCCCGTGCGGACAGAGCACGCCCGGCAAACGACCGCTCTTGCCCTTGGGGCGATACAAGCTCCCGGTGACATAGTGTCCCGGATAGCTCTCGAAGAAGACTTTCTCGACCGTGTACTCGTCACGATCCACTTTGCCGTGAACGACGGCGTTGGCAGGAGTCTTGGTGGGCAGGGGCCACAGTCCATTGGCCAGCAGCAGTTGCCGTCGCAGTTGTTCGGCGCGCAACATCCAATCGGTGGGCGAGGTTGCCGGCGCGAAGGGAAAGTAACCGTTGAGATCTTTGAGCGGCGCCAGCCGCTTGTCGTTAGGCTGCTTGCCCTCCGGCAATGCCCGCGGGCTGGCCGCTTGAGCCGACGTCATCGCGATCAAACCGATCACGAACAGCAGTGGCAATCGAAGTAATGACATGCGCGGCATGGAGTCCTCGCGAGTGGGATGGAAGCAGGCGTGCAGTCGAGCAGTGTACGCTGCTGCGGCGTCAAGTTCCATCGGGGAAGGGGAAGGAAGGAGGGGCTAGGTACTGGGGACTAGGGACCGAGCCGATCCCAGCCCCTACTCCCCAGTCCCAAGCCCCCGGTGCTTTCTGTATAATCGCCCCGTTGGTATTCGCCTGACAATGTCTCAGGAGTTCATGCGATGAAGTGCGCGAGTTGCGGTGCGGAGGTCGTTGAGAAATCGGTGTTTTGCCACAAGTGCGGACATCGCATGGCGGCCGGGGCCGAGGCCATCTCGACGCCGCCCGCCGGAAGTGCGGCCCCCGCGGGCGATCCTGATCGCGTGCTGTGGGAAGGCTCGTTCTCTCCCAAGGCCATGTACGGCACGTATCTTACGTGTGCCGTGCTGTCGATCGCCGCTTTGGTCGGGGGCTTGATCTTCTTTGCCCCGATGTGGCCGCTGGCGGCCGTGGGCGCGGCGGCAATTTGGCTGTGGCCGTTGGGTATGCTGGCGTATCGCAAGTTGGCGGTGCATTACAAGCTCTCGCCGCAGCGCTTCATTCACCAGCGCGGCATTCTCAAACGCGTGACAGACCGCATCGAGGTCATCGACATGGACGACATCGCCTTCGAGCAAGGCATCATCGAACGCATGCTGGGCGTGGGCACGCTGCGCATCACCTCCAGCGACAGGACGCATCCGAAGATCGTCTTGCCGGGCATCGACGAAGTGGCCAAAGTGGCCGCAATTATTGACGATGCCCGACGTGCGGAGCGCAACCGCCGCGGCGTGTATATTGAGTCGATCTAAGTACTGAGTATTGAGTACTGGACACGTCGGGCTTACGCCGCGACGCTCGCCGAAAGACGCCGGACGCTTGCCCGGAATGCTGGCCGAAATGCTCCCGAATAATAGACAGCGATCGTGGCTGATGGTGGTGGCCGTGAGCGTGGCCGGCTGCGCACCGCCTCCAATTCCGCCACCGCCGAATCCGGCGGTCAAGCTTTCGGCGGGCGTGGCGATGGCTCAAACGGGGCCGGAAGGAACGATGATGATGTTCAGCGTCGACTATCGGTTCCAGGAGGGGGCGCCGAACAAGGAAGCCAGCTATGCCTGGGTCATCCAGCCGGCAAAGGGAGAGCCGCTGGAGCAGGCGGTGAAGCTGAAGAAGCGGGACACGCTGCAAGCAATCGTTCCGCAATGGAAGCCCGAGAACGGGCCTTTCACCTCGCATCTCGACGAGATTGGGGCCGACGGCACACGCCGCTCTCTGTGCGAGCCGCTGCCGTTGCGGTGAAGCAGCAAGTAGCACAGGCTTCCAGCTTGTGAACGGGCAAGATGCTGCAAGATGCCCGTTCTACACCGGAAACGGGCGTCGCGTGATGCTGGCAAAACAGCTTGACATTCATCTAACCTTGAATATGCTAAAATCATAAGGCGTAATGCGCGGAGCAGCAACGGTCGTTCGCGTCCTGGTGCGCTGGCGGTATGCCTGGCAAATGCCTCTGTTATTGGAACGTCCCCGCCACGGTGTGGCCAGGAGTTTTGTGAATGGCTGTCCACCGGCGGTTAGATGTGTCCGAGGTGGGCGAAGTCACTGTAGTGCGCTTCGTCGATCGCAAAATTCTGGATGAGGGAAATATCCAGGAGATTGGCCAGGAGTTGTTCGACTTGGTCGAGAAAGAAGGCCACAAGAAGTTGCTGCTGAACTTTGGCACGGTCGACTTTCTCTCCAGCGCGGCGCTGGGTAAACTGATCACGCTCGATAAGAAGTCCAAGGCACTGGGCGCGCGGCTGAAGCTGAGCAACATCCGGCCCGAGATTTACGAGGTGTTCGTCCTGACGCATTTGTATAAGTTGTTCGACATCAAGGATGATGAGGCCGAGGCCCTGGCGACTTTTTAGCTGTCCCGTCTTCTCAAGCGCTCCTGTTCCCTGCCACCAGTGCCACCCTTGGGCGAGAATTGCACCGTTGTTATGTCAGACGATTCCAGGACCTGGAGCACTGAACTGGTCATTCCCAGCGAAACGGGCGCCGGCAAGGCTTTCCTGGACGACTTATTGCGCAATCTCGAAGTCAACGACTGGCAACAGAACGATATCTTTGCCATCCATCTGGCCATGGAAGAGGCCATCGTCAACGCCATCAAGCATGGCAACCGCTACGACGCCACCAAGCGGGTGTTCATCACCTGCAAGGTTTCCACGCAGCAGTTCTGGATTCGCATTGCGGACGAAGGGCCAGGCTTTAATCCGGAAAGCGTGGCCGATTGCACCGATCTGGACAATCTGGACGTGCCTAGCGGCCGCGGCATCATGCTGATGCGATCCTTCATGTCCCGCGTCGAGTACAACGATCGCGGCAATTGCGTTGAAATGGAAAAGCAGCGCGAAGCCGTGGCCCCGTAGTTGCGCGACCTTAATGCTTGGGCGAGCATGCGTTAAGTTCGTAGTCCCGCCAGAGATTCAGCGTGGCTGGCGCTCGATCGATCGAGCCGAAATCAGTTTCGCCGGCGGATACTTGCAGTGGGCGAGGCGACGTTTCAGAATAGCGAGGTCGAATCCGATTTCCAAGACTCTGTGAGGAGCCGCCGATGATAGTTATTGCCCTGTCTGGCCGTGCCGCAATTCTCGGGCTGGCAACTCTGTTGACTCTATGTCTCTGCCATACGGCTCGCGCGGCCGATGCAGCGAGGCCCAACATCTTGTTCATCTATGCTGACGATCAGCCGTTCAAGACGGTGAGCTGCTATCCCGAGGCGCCGGACTGGGTGAAGACCCCCAGCATCGATAAGCTCGCCGCGCGCGGGGTGCGGTTCACGCGCGCGTATCTGGGAGCGTGGTGCATGCCTTCTCGCGCCAGCCTGCTCACGGGTCGTTTGCAGCACGGTGTCGAATCGATGCGCATGGAGGGAGAGTACCCGGCCAGCACCTACGATCCGGCCAAGTGCCCGTTCGTTCCCGCCGTGTTCCGGCAAAACGGTTATCACACGGCGCAGATCGGCAAGTGGCACACCGGGACCGACACGGGCTTTGGCCGCGATTGGGATTACCAGATTGTCTGGAATCGTCCCGGGCATCCGGACAACGCCGGCAACTACTACAAGAATCAGATCGTGTCGTTCAACGGCAAAGAGCGCGAGGTCGGCGGCTATTCGACCGACAACTACACCGATTGGGCGGTCGATTACATCAACGGCAAGACGCGGCAGGCGGACAAACCCTGGTATCTGTGGCTCTGTTACGGCGCCGTGCATGGCCCCACCACGCCGGCCGAGCGGCATCAGGGCAAGCTGGCCGGCAGCGCAGCGCCAGTGCCCAAGGACATCTTTGGCCCGTGGCCGGATAAGCCCGCGTACCTGGCGACGACCGCTGCCTGGGAGCCGGGCAAGAATGGCAAGCCCATCATGAAAGGCAAAGCGCCCCGGAAGGGCAACTTCGATAAGGACGAAGCCGGCCTCAAGTACGACGATTGGGTGCAGCAGGTGAACGAATGCGCGATGGCCGTTGATGAAGGCGTGGCCCGCGTGATGCAATCGCTGGAGGCTTCGGGGCAAGCCGGGAATACGCTGGTGGTGTACACTGCCGATCAAGGTTACGCGTTGGGCGAGCATGGCTTCAGCCAGAAGGTGGCCGCCTACGATGCCACGATCTCCTCGCCGCTGATTATCTGCCCACCCGGTATGACCGCAGGCAAGGTCTGCAATCACCCGGTGAACTCGCCCGACCTGGTCAACCTCTTCTGCCAGACGGCCGGCGTGCAAATTCCTTGGAAGACGCACGGACGAGACATCCGGCCCCTATTGAAGGATCCCGCCACTACAACTTGGAACTCTCCCACGTTGCTCACGCACACCGGCCGCACCTACGGCTCGGATACAAACGTGATTCCCACGGATGAGGCCCTCACCGCGGCCGGAAACACGCCGTGGTACGCGCTCTTGCGGGATGGCCGCTACAAGTACATTCGCACGTTGGTCGAAGGGGAAACGGAAGAAGTCTACGACCTCGACGCCGATCCCGAAGAATTGACGAACCTCGCCGCCCGCCGCGAGCATCGCGCCTTGCTGGAAGCCTTGCGCGCCAAGGCCATCGCCGAGCTCCAACGCACCGACGCCGGCTTCGTCAACGCCATGCCGCGCACCAAGGCGATGTAATCCACCCGCTCCGTTACCGCGACCACCGGTCGCGGCTTATGAGGCGGACGGTTTGCGCAGCTCTGTCAGAAATGCTTCGATCGACGATTGGCGCTGTTCCCATTCGGCCAGGCTGGCGCGTTCTTTCTGGATGACGTCGGCGGGAGCGCGGCTGACAAAACTTTCGTTGGCGAGTTTCTTCTGCTTGGCCGAGATCAGGCCGGCGAGCTTTTCCAGCTCTTTGATGTTCTTGGCGATCTCGGCCTCCACGTCGATCAAACCCGCCAGGTCGACGAAGATCTCGATCCCGCTCAGCGAATAACTGGCGCTGGTCGTTGGCGGCAGAACGTCCGGTCCCCAGCCGCGGGCCGTCGCGCCGGCCATTGATTCGAAATAGATCTCCATCGGCTTAAGCAACTCGGCGGCAGCGGCTTCACAACGCACCTGGAAATCGATCTTCGTCTTGGGCGGAATGTTCTGCCGGCTGCGAATCTCGCGCACGCCGCGCAGCACCTCCTGAAACCTCGCGAAGCGGGCCTCGATCCGCGCATCCTGCCACTCGGTATCTGCCTTAGGCCACGCCGCCACCATAATGCTCTCCGCCGGCGCTTGCGGCTTAGCGAGACCGCGCTCCCGCGCCAACGCACCCAGCCGCTGCCACACATCTTCCGTGATAAACGGAACCAAGGGGTGCAACAGCCGCAGCAATACATCCAGCGCGTGAGCCAACACGCGCTGCGCCGTGGGCCGCTGCGCCGGATCGCCCAGACGGGCCTTCACCATCTCCACGTAGAAGCTGCAAAACTCGTCCCAGGAGAAATCGTAGAGCTGGCGGGCCGCGTCGCCGTAGTGATAGCCCTCCAGAGAATCGGTCACGCCCTGCGTCACGGTCGCCAGCCGGCTCAACAGCCAGCGATCTTCGACCGCCAACTCTTGGCCCTGCACCGGCGCGGGCGAATAACCCTCCAGGTTCATCATCGCAAACCGGCTGGCGTTCCAGAGCTTATTGCAGAAGTTGCGGGCCAGCTCGAACCGCTCGCTGGTGACGGCGCCGCGCTCCAAGGCCACGTCTTCCGGCTTCTTGGCCCATTGCGTGGAGAACTCCGCCTGGCAGTGGCTGCACTTCAGCTTGGGCAGCGTGCGATTCTGCTGCGTCTGCTCCGTAAGCTTGTGGCAGTGCGGACATTCATACTCCACCGGCATCCGCACGTCCTGCGTCTCGGTCGTGAGGTAGGCCAGCGCAAAGCGCAACGAATCGGCCCCGAACTTCTGAATCACATCCAGCGGATCGACGCCGTTCCCCTTCGATTTGGACATCGTCTCGCCGTACTTGTCCAGAATCTTGGGATGGATGTAGACGTGCTTGAAGGGGACCTCGCCCACGTTGTGCAAGCCGGTCAGCACCATGCGCGCCACCCACAGCGTGATAATGTCCCGGCTCGTGATCAGCACGCTGGTGGGATAGTAGTACGCCAGCTCCGGCGTCTGCTCCGGCCAGCCAAGCGTGGAGTGCGGCCACAGCGCAGAGCTGAACCACGTATCCAGCACGTCATCGTCTTGCCGGATCGTGTGTCCGGGGACTGCGTCCTCGGCCAGATCGCTTTCCAGCGAGCAAATCAGCCATTGGTCCTGCTCTTCGTCGCGCTGCCAGGCCACATCCGAGCGTCCGGCGAAGGCGCGGGCCAGATCGTCCTCGGCGACGGTAGTCGCATACCAGATCGGTATACGATGTCCCCACCAGAGTTGCCGGCTGACGGGCCAGTCGCGCTTCTCGCCCAGCCAATCGAGATAGCCTTTTTCATAGCGGGGCGGAAACACCTGCACGCGGTCGCTGGTCACGGCGTCCATGGCGCTCTGGGCCAGGCGGTCCATCTTTACGAACCACTGATCGGTCAGGTACGGCTCGATCGCCGCCTTTGAGCGATCCGAATGAGCCAGCTCGATCTCGCGGTCTTCGATCTGCGCGACAAGCTCCAGTTTCTCCAGATCTTCGACCACGCGCTTGCGGGCTGCCTGAATCTTCAGGTCATGGTACGGCCCGGCGTTCTCGTTAAGGGTGCCATTAGGATTGAGGATGTTGAGGGCCCCGATCTCGGGATGGCGCTTCCAGACCTCATAGTCGTTGGGGTCGTGGGCCGGCGTGATCTTTACGCAGCCGCTCCCCAACTCGGGCTTGGCCCATTCGTCGGCGATCAGCGGAATTGGGCGATTCAACAGTGGCAGCGTGAGCATGCGGCCGGCCTTCGCCATGTCGCGCAGCTTGATCAACTCCGGCAGCAGGGTGCGGCGCCGCTCGATCAGATCGTCCAGTTGTGTTTGAACTTCGGCCCTCTGCTTCTCGGGCGCGTCGGTCAGCTTCTGACGCAGCTCCGCTTCCGCACGAGCCAGCGCCGCCGCGGGATCCGGATGCACGGCCACGGCGGTATCGCCCAGCATCGTCTCCGGCCGCGTGGTGGCAATGATGACAAACTCCGGCTCCCCCGGCTGCGGATCGATCACAGGGTAGCGAAAGTGCCAGAAGTGCCCCTTCACCGTTTCGTGGAAAACTTCGTCATCGCTGACGGCCGTCTGCAGGAACGGGTCCCAGTTCACCAGCCGCTTGCCGCGATAGATCAAGCGATGCTGAAACAGGCTGAAAAATGTATGACGCACGGCGCGGGCACAGACCTCGTCCAGCGTGAACCGCGTGCGGGCCCAATCGCAACTGCAGCCCATCTGCTTGAGCTGGCCCAGAATGCGGACCTCGTACTCGGCCTTCCAATCCCAAATCCGATCGACCAGTTTCTGCCGCCCCAGATCGTGCCGCGAAAGCTTCTCTTCCTCCAGCAGCCGCCGTTCCACCACGGCCTGCGTGGCGATGCCGGCATGATCGGTCCCCGGCATCCACAACGTATTGAAACCCTGCATTCGCTTCAGGCGAATCAAAACGTCTTGCAGCGTGTTGTTCAGCGCGTGCCCCAGGTGCAGGGCCCCGGTCACGTTCGGCGGCGGGATGACGATCGTGAAATGCGGCCGGCCCGCATCCGGCTCGCTATGAAAGTAGCCGCGCTCTTCCCAGAACGTGTACCAGCGGGATTGCGCCGCGGCGTGATCGTATTGCTTGGGGAGTTCGTCCATAAGATGTTTTCTGGAATTCACAAACGCCAGTTCTCAACCTTGAGTCCGGG
>JBGTDH010000705.1:0-4857 GCA_041748435.1 Pirellulales bacterium | reverse complement strand
TTGGCATGCACGCGCCCCGTGAGCCAGTTGGGGATGTCCTCAAAGCCGTACATGTTGTGCGCCCAGATAACCTTGCCTCCCTGGCGGCGGGCTTCGTCGATTCCTTGCCTTAGCGGCGGCGCGTCCGGGCCGGCCGCGGTGATGCCCGGACCGATGCTCACGGGCCGGATGATGACGGGAATATCGAGAAACAAGATGTGGCCGTAGCCCTCGCCATAGCCGCCGAAGTTGTGGCGATGCTCCTGCCCGTGCCCGAAATGCACATGATCGGTGGAGAGATGCTCCAGATCGTGGGGCGTGTAGTTGTTGCTGGTGTACTCCAGATCGTCCTTGGCCCGCTCCAGGTACGAGACATAAACAATGTCCAGACCATCCACGAGCGACGCCTCTTGCAAGTACCGATCTGCCTGCGGCTTGCTGAGCTTGCGGAGATGCACGTGCGTGTTGCCGGCCACGTAACCGCTGGCCTGGGCTCGATAGAATCGCACCAGCGGAACTTTCAGCACATGCTCGCGCTTGCCCGTCAAATCGACCGCGATCTCCGCCAACTCCGTCTCCAGCCCGCCGAGTGCTTTGAGTGTGATCCGCCCTGCCGGCACATCGAGCGTGGTGCGCGCCGGCAGCACCCACCAGCGACTGATCGCCGCCTTCTCATCGAGTCCCTGCCCGCGATTGATCAGTTCCTTGATCGGAGTGGCATCGCCGTCTGCAGAGATGAACTGCACCACACCCGGCAGCGGTTCCCCGGTCTTGGAATCAACCAGCTCCAACGTCAGCCGGCAGCGGGTTGTGGGGTCCGGCAAAGGTATCGCAATGCATGCGACGATGCCGATCGTACTCGCGACGGCGAGGATTAAGCGCATGATCGTTCACGCGAAGCTAGGAGGCGACATATCCCACCTGGATGATCGTGACCAGGCGATCCGGGCCGCTTAGTTTGAACAGTACAACCAATGGAGATACCGCGCCGATTCGGTATCCAAAGAAATCTTCTCCTATTTGGTCTGCATTGCTGCTGAGTGAACGATCCAGCAATCCGCGGCGGCCCGAATTGATTCACGGTCAGGCGAGGCCAGCCATAACTCTGCCAGGTCCCGTTGCGCCGATTCCTTCCACACAACCGTCCAACGCATTTACTTTGACCCCAGCGAACTCAGATGGGCCATAACCTCCTGAAACGTGTAACAGGGTTCGTCGAGTCGAACGCGACGCTCGATTTCCTGGGGATCGAATAGTGCTCGGGCACGCCGATAGATTTCACCGCTTGCCTCCCCAGAAAACGTTGCTCCAGCAGGCAAAAACGTCCCCATCAGTCGCCCATCGGATGTGCGAATCTCTGTCATCTGGGTGAGCGGTTCGAGCGCGGATTGCAGATTGTCATCGGCCAAAATGCACGTTAGTGCGGTCATCGGAATTCTCTCCAGATTCTGCGTTGCTCGCGAAGCGTCTTCCCTTCGCCAGAGCGCTTAATACTCCCGCTTCTTGTTGATGCCCGGCAGCGGCACGGGGTACTTGCCTTCCGCGTTGGCGACGACGGGCGCGGTCGATTCCATGGTGAGCTTGTCGACCTCGGGGGCGAACTCGTGCTCGCAGTTGAGCATCTCATCGTAAGTAATGACCTGGCCGGTGTGGCACGCCATGCGCCCCATCGACGTAACAAGGCTGGCCTCCGCGCCGCGCTGTGCCTCGTTGTAGGGCTTGTCATTGCGAATGGCGTCCATTAAGTGATCCCATTCCAGTTGATACGGGCTCGGCTCGCGCTGGCCGAACTCCCAGGCCAGATGCTCCTTGGTCATGTTTTGGCCGTCGTAGATGCGGCACTTGGCGGGGCTGTGGCCCGACGTGGAGATCACGGCGGAACCCTTGGCGCCGTTGGCGTAGCTGGCGAACTCGTTAAAGCAGCCGGCCATGCCGCGCCCCTCGAGCATCATCTTGCTGCCATCGGCAAAGGTGTACTCCGTGGTGTAACTGTCGAAGTTCTGATCCACGTTGTCGCCGCGATAATGCCGGCCGCCAAAACCCTTGGCCTCCACCGGCCAGGCGTCTTTCATCCAGCAGCATTCGTCGATGTTGTGAATCAAAAAATCGCTGAAGCCGCCGCCGCTGAGCCACAGGAACGCATGGAAGTTCTTGATCTGATACAGCAGCTCGCTCATCTCGGGCGGCTTGGGACCCGCAAACGCCGATCCGGTGGGCCCGGTCACGCGATAAGCCCGCATCAGCACAATGTCTCCGATCTGGCCCCCCTTGATGCGATCGTGCAGCTCATGACGGGCATCGCAGTGGCGGCACATCAGCCCCACGCCCACCTTGAGGTTCTTGCGCCGGGACTCGGCGGCCAGCTCCAACATCTTGCGCGTGCTCGGCCCATCCACCGTGGTGGGCTTCTCCATGAAAACATTCAGCCCCTTTTCGACGGCGTACTTGAACATCACCCAGCGGAAAGCCGGCGGCGTGGCCATAATCACCACGTCCCCCGGCTTGAGGCACTCCATCGCTCGCTTGTAGCCCTCGAAGCTGATGAACTTGCGATCTTCCGGGACATCTACCTTGTTATCGAACTGCTCCTTGATAGCCTTGTAGCTGGAAGCCAGGCGGTTCTCGAACACATCGGCCATGGCCACGAGTTTTGTCGGTCCCGAGGTGTACAGCGCGTTCTGCGCCGCCCCGGTGCCCCGTCCGCCGCAGCCCACCAGCGCTAATTGAATGGTGTTGTCTTCCGCGGCATGCACGTGGGGCACCGCCAGGCTGGCCAGCGTCGAGACGGCCGCCACCTTGCCCGTGGTCTTGAGAAGCTGGCGACGGGACAGTTGAATGATTTCGCTCACGATCGAATCCCCTTATCAATGCTAAAACGGCTTGAATTCTCGGCACGACGCAATTTCCCCACTGTAGCGAATGCGCAGAGGCGATGCAAAACGACGGGAACCGCGACCACCGGTCGCGGCTTTATGGGTGATGATCGCGGCTTTATCGGGATTGGTTGGTTTTATGGGGATTGGTTCGCGCGTACCTTCTGTTTGGTCGCTTCTAGTTCTGTCTTGTCAACTTCCGCATCGAAAGCCTCGATCGCCTTCTGCCACGTTGTCAGGGCTTCTGCCTTTTGTCCGAGCTTCAGGTGGCAATCGCCCAGGTGGTCCAGAATGACCCCGTCGGTGTCTTCGCCGCTGGCGGCCTTCTTCAGCCACTCTAATGCTTCCGCATACTGACCCGACTTGTACAGCGCCCAGCCCAGGCTGTCGTGATAGGCATTGTTGTCCGGATCGGCTTCGACGGCAAACCGCACCATCTCCAACGCCCGGGGCAGGTTCTTGCCTTGATCTGCCCACAGGTAGCCCAAATCGTTCATGGCGGAGGCATCTTCGGGAAACTCGTCCAACACTTGTTGCAGCCATTCTTCCGCCTGCGGGACGTCTTTCTTGATCACGAAGATGTTGGACAGCACCAGCCGCGCCTCCCGCAGCACCTGGCGAGCCTCGGGACCGGTCTGCGTGGTGTCGAACTTCTCGATCAGCTCCTTGTAGCTGGCCGCCGCGTCGTCGTAGCGCTTGGCATGATATTGAATCCAGCCCACGCGAGCCCGGATGCGCGGCGAGTCCGAGTTCAGCGCCACGGCCTTGCGAGCAGCAGACAGGGCCGCATCGGTCTGGCCATCCAGCTCCAATGCGCCGGAGAGATAGAAGTAGAACGCGGGGTTCTCTTTGGGCAGTACGCGCTCGTCGGCGCCGCGCTTGAAGATGGCGGCCGCCTCGGCGTAACGCTCTTCGGCCAACAGGCCCACGCCCCACAGCATCAGCACCTCGGCCGCTTGTTTCTGATTAAGCTTCAGCGCCGCGTTGAAGAACTCCTCGGCATCGGAAAACTGTTGGGCATCGAGCGCCATGAGGGCCGCCGCCAATCGCTGGCCATAATCGAACTCCTTCTCCGATGCTTTGAGCTGCGCGTGCGTGCGTTGGATCACCTTCTTGACCAGGGCTTCGTCGTCGATCAGGGCTTCCGCCTCGTCGTCCAGCGCGTCCAATCCGCCCGTCTCTTCGACGAGCTGCCCCAGCAGTTTGAGCAACGCATCCGGCCGCTGTTGCTGGCGATAGACGCGTGCCAGGCCGCGGTAGCTGTCGCTGCTGGTGTCCTTTTTGTGCAGTGCCTCGAGCACACCGGCCGCCTGCTCCCACTGCTTGGCTTCCAGATGCTGCGTCGCCAGGTAATGCCCTAGCGGCTGACTATCGGGATCAGTCCCGCGTAGCTTCACCAGTTGAGGCACGAGCTCGGCTTTGCGTCCCAGCTTGTCTAACGCTTCAGCCAACAGCTTGTAAGGATCGGTTCCTTCTTCGGTCGACTTGGAATCAAAGTACGTTTTGAGGTGCTCCAGGGCCTGCGCCGGCTCGTCCGACTTCATCCGCACGCGGGCCATCTGATAGGCAAACACGGCGGGGTCTTTGTCCGTCTCCTGAGCTTTCTCGAACGCGGCGATGGCTTGGGCCGGCTCGCCCGCCTCGAGGAACGCTTCGGCAAACATCGAGTAGAGCTTGGCTGGCTCCTTGAGCACTTCTTTGCGGAGCTTGGCATCGAAGCCGAACTTCTCGGGCGTCTTGAGCGCCTCGACCACCTCCGTGAACGTCTTGGCGGCTTCCTGATGGCGCTTGGTCAAGAAGTACAGGCGGCCCATCTCCAGCCGCAGCACCAGGTAGGCGGCCGATTTCCCCCCCTTGTCCAGTTCTTGAGCTTTCTCATACAGTTTAAGCGCGGACTTGAAATCGCCCTGCTCGGTGAGGTGCACGCCCAGCCGCCGCAATAGCAGCGGATCCGAAGGGTCCAACTCGACCGCCTTCAACGCATACCGCACCGCTTCGTTGGGAC
>JBGTDH010000704.1:0-4469 GCA_041748435.1 Pirellulales bacterium | reverse complement strand
GGACATTGATCCTCCGGCGATGGGCGCTCAGGCCGGCTTGCGGAGGCCGGGCCTGACGCCGCAACAGTCGCGCCACGGGGCGATCGAGCTGCCGGCCGACGAACTCCGCGATCAGTTCGGGACTGTTGATGCCGCGCAGGCAACGCCGCCACCAGTGCATGGGGATGGGCACGACCACATCGGCTGCCAGCGCTGCGATTTCCGAGCCGCGCGCCTCCCAGAGCAGCTCCGCCATTGCCATCGTCAGCGAGGCGAACTCGCGGCGCTTCATCCGCCTGACCGCTTCTCTCAGCGAGGAGTGAAACACACCAAGCGCCACCGCGCGCGTGAAACGTAAGCGGCTCTCGACGCAATGACTACAACGCTGCCCCGGGGGAACGGGCAAGGGCGAGCTGCCGCCGCAGCGCGGGCAACGGAAGCTTGCGCCCAGAAGCAACCGGCTACGGCAAGAGAGACACAAGAGCGGCCCCTCGGGCGACGAATCCAGTTCGTCCGAGCAAAGCACGCATTGCGGAGGGAAGAGGAGGTCCAAGCCACGCGACGTGGCCGCGGACCACGGTAATGGGATGCTGCGCGACATTGGAAGAAAACTCGGACAGGAAACTCGGACAAGCGGGACGCTTATCCTACGCCCTTGCGTCGCTTGCGCGGCTTCTTGGGCGTCGAGTGTCCGTTGGATCTGCCGTTGGTTGAGCCATTGGATTCCGGCACGGGGGGCTGCACCACGGCCTCGATCTCCAGCGGTTCCGACTCCATGGTGGTGGTCACAGTCGTTTCCACAGGCTGCTCCATCAAACCCGGACGCGTCGAGGGTTGCCAAGTGATGGTGAGCTGCGTCTTGAAGACTCTCTCGAACGACTCGGCTCGGCGTCGAGCGCCCCAGATATCGACCTCAGGCAGCTCCGGCGCCACCACGCGCATCTCCAAGCCGTCCGAATCGCGGCAGACAATCACGGCTTGCACCTGTTGCGTATGGCTACGATCGAACCCGCCCGCCAGTCGCAAGATGGCCGCCATCTGCCGCACCAGCAACTGGTTTGCTGGCGAAAGCTGGATGAAGTGCAGATGTTTCCGCTTGGGCGGACTGCCCCGATGGTAGCGGGCAATGTTGGCGATCAGCTCCAACTCGCGCGGCCGGAAGCCCGGCAAGCGGCTGGAGAGAATCAAGTGATAACTGTGCTTGTGATGCGCTTCGTAGTTGATCAGATAGCCCACGTCCTGCAAGCGAGCCGCGGCTTCGAGCAATGGCTGCGCGGCGGGATCGAGATGAAACTCGTCGATCAGTTGAGCGAAGATCAAGCCGGCCAGGCGGGCCACCTGCCGCCCGTGCGGAAGATCGACTCCGCAGTTAGCCGCAAACCGCTCGATGGCCGTCTCCCGATCGTGCGGGTCGTCGCTCGTGTTCCCCAGCGAAGAGTCGATCATCGTCAGCAGCAGACCATCGCGCACCCCGCGGTCGTGAACCTGTAAGACGTTCACTTTGAAGCGCCGCATCAAGGCGTCGATGATGGCCAGCCCCGGCACAATGATATCGGCCCGATCGGGACTCAAACCCGGCACCGCGCGGCGGGCCTTGGGTGTCATTTTGCGCAGCCGATCCAGCAGGTGCCGCACGTCTGCGTGCGTGACCTCGTAGCCGCGCAGCGGCAGTTCGGCTTTGCCGCGGCTGGCGCGAATCATTTCTCCCAGGCTGGTGAACGTGCCTCCCGAGCCAATCAGCACATGCGGAGAAAACACCGGCTTGCGGGTGTGCTTCCGCAGCGTCTTATCGATCAGCCGCATGAACTCCGGGAAGCCCTCTCCGGCCAGGTCGCCGGTGGCGAGCTCGCCCATGCGCACGGCGCCCAGCGGCGTGGAGAAGACCTGCTCGATGGCGTGCCCGGAGGCCAGCACGATCTCGGTGCTGCCGCCGCCGATATCGGTGACGGCCACATTTTTGCCTTCCAGGCTGAAATTGCGCACCACGCTGAAGAAGGCAAGCTGCGCCTCCTTCTCGGAGGTGATGATCTCGATATCCAGCCCGGTCTCGGCCTTCACCCGGCGCACGAACTCCTGACCGTCGGCCGCTTCCCGCACCGCGCACGTGGCGATTGTCTTCATATCACGCACCTGAAAGCCGGCTGCTATCTGCTGCATATGCCGCAACACCGCCAGCGAGTGCTCTACCGCGTCCGGGTCCAGATGTCCTGTGGAGGCCAGTCCCTTGCCCAGACGCGTGGTTTCCTTTTCTTCGTCCAAGATGCGATAGTTGCCGTCCCGCAACGCTTCGGCCACGACCAGCCGAATACTGTTGGTGCCAATGTCGATGGCCGCCAGCCGATGGGCCAGGTCCGCCGACAGGTAGAACTGCTGCTCCATACAGGGACCACGCGAGGGGCAACGCGACACAGACCGCGCGTTGAAGCGCGGCACGCATCGCCGGAACGGATGCAGTAAGATACCACACGCACCCTCCCGGATGAAAAGGGGTGGGCCGCACGAATTGTGCTTCCCCCAGCACACTTTCTCAACACAACCGCGCTTGTGGAAAATATGTTGCGACCCTACCTCCAGCTTTTTCGCCTCCCCAACGTCTTCACCGCACTGGCCGACGTGCTCATGGGATACCTCGCGACGCACGATCCCGCGCCGTTTCCCACGTTGCGCCTGCCGCCCGATTTCTGGGCCTTGCTCGCCGCCTCGGGCTGCCTCTACAGCGCGGGCATGGTGCTCAACGACGTGTACGACCTCGAGGTCGATCGCAAGGAGCGCCCGCAACGGCCGTTGCCCGCGGGCCGCATTTCCGTACACGTCGCTGGCGCGCTCGGATATGGCTTGCTGGCTCTGGGCATTGCGCTGGCCTTCGTCTCCGGTTTCTTCTCGGGTCAGTTTCGCTCCGGAGTTGTGGCGATTCTCTTGGCCGTGGCGATTGTGCTTTACGACGGCGTGCTCAAACGCACGCCCCTGGCGCCCGTCGTGATGGGTCTTTGCCGAATGCTCAACGTCTTGCTGGGCATGAGCGCCCTCACGGGGCCTTGGCACACCATGCATTACGTGATCGCCGCCGGTGTGGGCGTCTACATCATGGGAGTCACATGGTTCGCCCGCACGGAAGCTCGCGAGAGCAACCGGCTGCTGCTGGCCTTCGGCGCGCTCGTGATGCTCGCCGGCATCGGACTGCTGGCATCGTATCCGCACTGGATCGATGCCACATTGGCAGAAGTGAGCTGGCCGCGGTTCGTCGATCGTGGCCGCTGGCCGCTGGTCTGGTCGATGGTCGGCCTGATGATCGTCTGGCGATGCCTGTGGGCCATCGTCGATCCCACGGCGCAACGCGTGCAGTACGCCGTGAGAAACTGCATCTTCTCGCTCATTATGCTGGATGGCATGGTCACCTTTGGCATTCGCGACATGGGGTGGGCCATTGCCGTGCTGCTGTTGCTCCTGCCCACCATGTATCTGGGACGCTGGATTTATTCGACGTAAAGGACCCGCTCCGCTCCGAAGACTCCGCGTCGCGGCTAACCGCCGCATCGGGACGCACAGCTAACCGCGGCGGATTTCGGAGCCTTTGAACGACAGTTGAATCCGATAAATCGTCTTCGTGCGGCATTTGATGCGGCCCGTGGCCAGATCGACGCGCTCGGGGATTTCTTGGATGTTCTTATCGACCACGGCCTGGAACCCTCGCTCAGAAAAAATGTCGATCAGCATGTAGAGCGCCCGCGGATCATCGAAGAGCGGGTCCTCCGTATTCACGATGGCTTTGCCGGAGAGAGCATGCCGCGCCACGATCGGCAGAAACTTCGTGCGAATGATCTCCACCGTGCGAATGAACAGCTCCGTGTGCTCCAACTCGTAGCTATCCAGCCGCCGCACCAGCTCCTGGCGGGCGTGTAGAATCACTTCCTCCGCCAGCGGCAAGGGGCGTAAGCGGTCGTAGGTGCGTGGGTCCAGCTCCAACGAGCTTTGATACTGGAGCTCTTCGAGGATGTTCTGCTCGACTTCCTCGATCGGCCCTTCCGCGTTGATGAAGTGATAGTGATAAATACCTTTGAGCGATTGCAGAGCGTCCCACGTCTGCTCTTTGAATACCCGGTAACGGCGGCGGGCCGTGTCTTCGCTGAGGTCGGTGGGACGTAGCTCGTAGGCCTGGCCCACGCCGGTCTCCTCGACTTCTTTGTTGTGGGCGGCGATCTCCAGTCCGCGCTTGATCTGCCGCTCGATGCTGGTCCGCTCGGTGACGAACAGCACCATCACATGGATCGTGGGGCGGCGGAAATGGATCGCCAGCGGGGTCGTGGCAAACTCGCTGTGCAACTGGTTGATCTCGTCAACCAGCAGCTTGAGGCACTCCACCTGCACGCGGGTTCGTGGGAAGCCATCCAACAGCGCGCCATCGCGAAACTCCGGCTTCAGCAAGGTGCGCAGTAGAATGCCTATCACCTCTTTATCGCCGACCATGCCCCCCTGATCTTTGGTCTTTTGGG
>JBGTDH010000703.1:0-6535 GCA_041748435.1 Pirellulales bacterium | reverse complement strand
GGCAGGTGGGCTGTTACGCGATCGGAGCACGGCATGTGCGCGTCGTTCCGGGGTCTTGGAAAATCACAGCGCTCTCGCCGCTGGCGATGCAATTGTTGGCACACTTAGGAATCGCGCGCGGGATCGGCGATGCCTTATCGCCCGCCGAGGTGAACAGGATTGTCGATTTCTCCGTGGAGTCGCTCGAAGCCGTGGTGCGCGGCGAGACCGTCTGGCGGCCGCTGGAGCAAACGCGCTTCGAGCCTCCGCCGGGCGAGCGTCCGCTGATTGCGTTCTCCGGCGGCGTGGGAGAGCTCATTTATCGCTGTGCCCGGGGCGAGCCGTTGCCCGCGACTACCGCCTTTGGCGATCTGGGGATCGACCTGGCTCGGCGCATTTGCCAGTCGCCGTTGTTGAGCGCCGATCTGAAAGATCACGTGCCCGCCACGCTCGGCCGGGCCACAGTCTGCGGTTTGGCTCTGCATACTGCCGAGATTTCCGGCACGACGTTGTATCTGCCGCGTCCGCAGGTGTTACCGCTGCCGGATTTGCCGATCGTCGGCCGCTGGAACATTGATGCCGGTGAAGACGAAGCGTGCCGTCTGCTCGAACTCGCCAAATCGATGGGACACACAACGAGCATGCAGATCGACGGGTCTCTCGAAGGCTGGCGCGCCGTGAAACAAGCGGGGGAAGTGCTGGCCCGTGCCTTGCAAGCGGCGGCTTGGCCGGAGAATCGTCCCTTGGTGCTGCTGGTGGGGCAAAACATCGGCCAGGCACTCGGCGCCTATGCCACGGATTGGG
Source organism: Pirellulales bacterium (assembly GCA_041748435.1). Lineage (GTDB taxonomy): Bacteria > Planctomycetota > Planctomycetia > Pirellulales > JBGTDH01 > JBGTDH01. Next base: position 5,752 of record JBGTDH010000703.1, on the reverse strand, counting down.
GACAATCGAACGTCGACCTGATCGTGATCGACGAGCTTCCGCCGCGGCAGGCTCGCTTCGTGAGTCTGGGGAAGCTCAGAAACAACGTGGTGCCGGTCTGTTATTATGGTCTGTGCGATGCGGAGCCGATCCGTTAAGGAGCCGCCATGCCCGACCTGACGCCACTGGATGAAATCTGCGTGCCCGCGCCGCGCCCGGACGAGGCGTATCGCCTGAGTGTGGGCGGCCGCGAGTTCTGCTTCACCGGCTTGAAGCTCCTGCTGGGTGCCGCCGATATCAGCAAGGCCGGCGACCGCGGCGCGGGCCTGGCCGCTGCATCCGAGTTGGAGTGCGAGGCGGCCCGTTCCATCCTGGCCGCATTGACGCTGGCGCACCTCTACGAGCGCCCGCTGACCGATGAGCAGGGACGTGTCGATTCGGTCATGCGCGTGAACTACGATCTCGATGGCGCCGGCTTCGAGCAGCTCGCGCCGCTCACGCTGGGGCAGCTCAAGGACCGGCTGTTGGAATGCTCGGGAGAGGAAGCAGCCCGCATCGGCCAGTCTCTGACCGGCGTGATGGCCGCGGCCCTGGCCAAGTTAATGGACGTGCATGAGCTGGTGTTCGTGGCTCGCAAGATCAACCGTGTGAGCAAGGCCCGCACCACGCTGGGGCTGCCGGGCACGCTCTCATCGCGGCTGCAGCCCAATCATCCGGTGGACGATCTGCGCGGCGTGACGCTGTTGATCTATGCCGGACTGGCGCTGGGAGGCGGCGATGCGCTGATCGGCCTCAACCCGGCCGTCGATACCGTCGACAACGTCTGCGCCTTGCTGGAGCATATGGATCGCGTGCGGACGCGGCTGGGCGCGCCGACGCAGATTTGCGTGCTGGCCCACGTCAAAACGCAACTGGCGTGTCTGGAGCGCGGCGCGCCCGTCGAGATTCTGTTTCAGAGCCTGGCCGGGACGGAGCGCACCAACCTCACCGAGTTCGATATCTCGGTCGACTTGCTCGATCGCGCCTGGCACGCGATGCGCCAGCGCGGGCCCTTGGCCCCTTCGGCCGAGAACTTCATGTACTTCGAGACCGGCCAGGGAAGCGAGTACACTTACGGCAAGCACAACGGCATCGACATGGCCACTACGGAGGCCCTGTGCTACGGCTTGGCGCGTCGCTACCGCCCGTTCATGCTCAACAACGTCACCGGCTTCATCGGTCCCGAGACCCACCTCGATAACTGGGAGCTGCTCGTTTCCAACCTGCAGGACCACTTCATGGGCAAGCTGCTCGGCCTGCCCATGGGCATGGCCCCCTGTTACACGCTGCATTCCCAGATCACGCTGGACGGGCAGCAAGCCGCCACGCAGTTGCTGGCATCCGCCGGAGCGAACTATTACATGGATGTGTATCTCAACAGCGATCGCATGCTGGCCTACTTCGACACCAGCGCGCACGATGGCCAGACGCTGCGTGAATTGCACAATCGGACGACCTCGCCGGAGTTTCTGGCCTGGGCCCTGGATCGCCGCATTTTTCAGCGCGATGCGGCGGGCGCAGTGCAGCGCGGTGCTCATTGGGGACACCCCGAGATCTTCTGCGAAACGCCCACGGAGCTGAGCGAGCTGTGCCGCGCCACGCCGGCGCTGTACGGCTTTACCAATGCCGGGCCGCGGCCGGCAGATGACGTCAGCCGCCGCTTGCGTTTGGAGCAAGCCCAAGCCCGCGAGGCGATTTACAGCGAGTTGAAGATCGAGGAACTGCAGCAGATCTCGCCGTTCCGCGTGTTCCAATCGCGGGCCACGGACAAAGCCAGCCACTTGAACAATCCGCATCTCGGCTCGCGGCTGAGTGAAGACAGTCTGCAATCGTTGCGAACCACGTCGTCCGTCACCGACGTGCAAATCGTCGTCTCCGATGGCTTAAGCGCGGAAGCCGTCCACGCCAATCTGGCCGATCTGCTGCCCGTGTTGCAAGACGGCCTGCAAGCCCACGCGCTGCGCAGCGGTTTGCCGATCCTGGTGCGTTACGGGCGCGTGAAGATTGCCGAGCAAATTGCGGAGGCGCTGCGTGTGCCACTGGTGGTGCTGTTGATTGGCGAGCGTCCCGGGGGCGACGCCCTCTCGTCGCGCAGCCTGTCGGCGTACTTCGTGTATCAACTGCTCGATCCCGTTATACAGCAAGCAGCCGCCGCCTTCAGCAGCCACGCCGACATTCGCTTCGAATACACCGTGATCTCGAACATCCGCCCTGGCGGCCTGCCTCCGATAGAAGCCGCCAGCCTGATCGTCGAAACCGCGCGCCACATTCTCACCCACCGCGCCGCCGGCAACCGCCTGGAGTCGCTGGCGAAAGCGCGCTCCTGACTCTGTTTCTAGCGGCCCCCGCAAGCTTGCTACTCCAGAGTCAGGACTCCCAAGTCGAGCGGTTCGTCGGATCGGCCGCCGGCGAACGCAGGAACGGACACGAAGTAGCCTTGCAAGCGGCCTGCGCCCTCTTGGCTGAACTGGACGGAGAGCGCGTAGCGGCCTTCCGCCACGTCGTCGATACGGAATGTCCCGTCCGGCTTGACAGCAGCGGTGAAGCGCGGCTGGGCGTCGCGCCGATTCTGGTTGGCCTCGACGGCAAATTGCCAGGCAGTCCAGGCCTGGCCCGCCGGAGTCTGCCGCCACTCGAGCAGCCACGCCTCTCGCCGGGCTATGTTGGCGGCCACGTCGGGCGGGATCGGCGGCGCGGGGGGCATCGGCGGATCGGGCAGATGAGCGCTCAGGTAAACCAGGGCGAAGTGCCATTTGACCGGTGCTCTCGCTCGGGGCGGCTGCAACTGGCCGACTACCGCGCCGCCTATGCCGCCAAGATCGATGCGCGTGGTTTCTCCCCCGGGAAACATCGCGGGCGTCATGCACGAGGAAACCATTTCCACCGCCCCCTGATCGACCATCAGCAACAGTCGGCGGCCAATGCGGCCGCTCCCGGGGATGACGCGCTCGAACACGAACCGGCCGTCCTTGCCCGTGGTCACTTCGTGCTCCGTGTAGATTCTGGGCACATCTTTCCCGTAGGAATTCAGGCCATTGGAGTTGATCGTGAGGGGCACGCCGGCGGCGGGATCCTTGCCGACACGGAAGGTCCCTTCGATTCGCGCCCACGGTTGGAGTTTGATGGCGGCGGGAATCTCCTCGGGCGTGCCGTGGACGTGCGCGTACCCAGAAGGGTGCATGATGACGAGTTGAAACGGCGCGTCTTGAGGCGGAATGCGGAATTGCCCAGACTCGTCGGTGTCCTGCCGTGCGCAGTACGTGGAGTCTTCGCGAATCCGGCCGTTGGCGACGTTGATCTGCGAGCCGGCAATGCCCAGCGCCACGCGTGCCTTGGCGGCGGGCTGGCCCTCGGGCGTGAGCACCTTGGCGGCCAGATCCAGGCCCCGCTCGAGCTGGAAGTCGATTTCGATGCTGCCTTCGTTGCTCTGGATATCGCGGGACACGGCGGCCCGATAGCCCTCCGCCTCGATGCGGACCAGGTGGGCCACGGCGTCATGCACCTTCCGGAAACGGTACTTGCCCTCGGTGGCAAGGAATTGCTCGCCGCGGGACCACTGGGGCTGCTCGAACCGCACGCCCGGCACCACGGTGAACTTGGGAATGGCTTGCCCCGTTTCCGCGCTGACGACTTTGCCGGTGATGACCAATGCCGGCGGCGGGCGAAAGACGAATTCCTCAGCGCGGGCGATCAAGGGCTGTTTCCCCAACTGCATGCCGTCCGGCCGGCAAATGTCGGCCTGAAATTCATCCAGCGGCGCCTCGCGCCATTCCCAGACGCCCTGTTCGTCTGCGTACTGGCTCACGTGATTGAACTCGAAATACTGGAAGGGGCCACGCCATCGCTGGAAAAAGATGCGCGCCTTCGGGAGCGGCTTATCGTGCTCATCGATGACGCGAATGCGCACCGTCCCGCCGGGCTGCATCTGGAAATTGAGCGGCTCCATCTCCCGGGCGATGCGAACTTCCTTCATATCCGTGGCCTGTCCTTTCGCGGAAACGACAATCCGCACGGCGCTCGACTCACAACCGCCCAGCAGATAGACGCCCTCCGCATTGGTCTTCGCCTCGCGGATGTCGTTAAGAAACTTAGTGCGAACCAAGGCCCCAGCGATTGGGTTTCCGGCCTGGTCGGTAACGGTTCCTGTCAGGGTGAGGCCCCGATCCAACACCGTTTGGGCAGCCGGCGCCCCGTCGCGCATGATCTCGAACTGAGTGCGCGCGAGCGGCCCGCGCAGAGACATGAAGCCCGGATGACTGAATTCCACATGCACGTCGCTCTTGGAGTCCGGCACGCTGTCGAAGCGCCACTTCCCTTCCGCGTCGGTCTTCAGATTCATTCCGACGCCCAGTTGCTTTAGATACCCGGGGCGCTTCTTGTACTCGATGCTGGGGCGAACCTTCACGTCCACAACGGGATCGCCGGCACTATCGACGACGATTCCTCCCACCGACCAGCCGGCCTCCAACTCTGCCGTGAAACGGGTCGGAATCGATTCCGTGTTCTCCGCCGGTGACCAGCTTGCCCAATACGGCCCGTAACCGGGCGTCTGAATGTTTACATCCCAGCGTTTGGGCATCGCAGGCAACTGCACCACCAGCCGGCCCTGGGCATCGGCGGTCACAAAGGTCCCGTAGGTCCCCTTCTTGATGAACGTCCCCGTTCGAATCTGTTCCGCCGTGGGAGCGGGACTGGTCCGCAGCTCGACCGCGGCTTGGGGAACTGGCTTCTGGTCCGGTCCGACCACGAGCAACTCGAACGACTGTTCGGGCTCCGCGGCGCTGGCGGTTCGTTCGCCCGGCAGTAGCAGCGGAAACAGCAGTACAAGGGACACGCAGTCTCGCACCTTGTCACCCCCTCACCTTGTCACCGTGTGACGTTTCAACCTCCCGCGCGGACCGACTTCACGGCTAGATCCTGCAGCGACTCACGGATGTCCGAGCCGTCGCTGTTGCCGAAGGCGGTGCGCTGGATGAGCAGCACGAAGATCATCTGCCGTTTGGGATCGACCCAACCCTGCGTGCCGAACGCGCCGCCGTGACCATAAGTGCCGGGAGAGAGCATGCGGCTCACGCCCTGCGGCTCGCGCAGCACGCACCAACCCAGCCCCCAGCCGTTGCCGGGCGTGAAACCGGTGAGCAGATCGCTGGTCTGAATGCGGGTCATCTCCTCCACGCCGGCTTTGCTCACAACGCGTTGGCCATCCAATTCGCCGCCATTGAGCACCATTTGATAGAAGCGGACCAGATCGGCTGCGGTCGAGAACAGACCGCCCGAGGGATTGGGGGTCCGCTCGCTGGAAACGTCGTTGATCCAATGCGTGGCTGTCTCCAGCGAGGTCTTGTCTTTGCTGGGTTGATACAAGCGTGCCAGACGCTTTTGCTGCTCGGGCGTGGGGTTGAAAGAAGTGTCCTTCATCCCCAACGGGCGGAAGATGCGCTCTTCCAGAAAGGCATCGAGCGATTTGCCGGAAGCCACTTCCACCACGCGTCCGGCCACGCTGAGACCGGGGCTGTATTGCCACTTGGCCCCGGGCTGGAAATCGAGCGGGCGCTTAGCAAGCTGCTCCACGGTGTTCTGGAGCGTGCCTTCGTTCTGCTGGCTGCCTCCCAGGCCGGCGGTATGCGTGAGCACGTCCCGCAGCGTGATCTCGCGCTCCGGAGCGCTGCCCTCCTTGAGCTTGACGCCCGCACACTCTGGCACGTACTTCGAGATCTTGTCGTCCAGCGAGAGC
>JBGTDH010000702.1:0-8877 GCA_041748435.1 Pirellulales bacterium | reverse complement strand
CCGCATCCAGGCGTTCGAAGAAACGCCCCTGCACGCCAAGATCGCCGGCTATGTCGAGGAGGTGCTGGTCGATATCGGCGACCGCGTAAAGAAGAACGAGGTGCTGCTCACGATTTCGGTGCCCGAGCTGCAAGACGATCTGAAACAGAAGGAGGCTCTCGTGCGGCAGGCAGAGGCCGAAGTGCGTCAGTCGCAGGCCGCCATTCGCGCCGCGGAAGCCGCCGCCGTCACGGCCGAGGCCAAGGTCCACGAAGCGCAGGCCGGCATCGAGCGTTCGGATGCCGATCTCCGCCGTTGGAAGTCCGAGCATGCCCGCATGACGGAGCTCGCCGGCGGCGGCAGCGTTACCCGCAAGGTGCTGGACGAAACGCTCAATCAGTTGCAGGCGGCCGAGGCGTCGCGGCGAGAAACCCTGGCCCGCGTGGAAAGTGCCAAAGCCGGCTTGAATCAGAGCGGGGCCAGCGTGGAGAGCGCCAAGGCCGATGAAGGCGCCGCAACGGCTCGTAAGGGAGTGGCGGAGGCCAACCTGGCGCGGGCCAAGACTCTGTTAAGCTATACGCAGATTCGCGCCCCCTACGACGCCATCATCACCCGCCGCCATGTCGATACCGGCCATTACGTGCAACCCGCCGCTGCCACCACGCAGCCGCTGATGGTGCTGTGCCGGGCCGACGTGGTGCGGATCTTTGTTGACGTGCCAGAGTTGGAGGCCGCGATGGCGGGCAAGGGCGACCCCGTGACCGTCTCGCTGCAGGCTCTGGGGGGCAAGGACGTGAAAGGGAAAGTTACCCGCACAAGCTGGGACCTGGATCCAGGCAATCGCTCGCTACGCACCGAGATTGACCTCGATAATCCCGACCTGTTGCTCCGCCCCGGCATGTTCGCCACGGTGACCATCCTGCTGGACGAACGGGCCGAGGTGCTGACGCTGCCCGTGACGGCCCTTGTTCGCGAGGGGCCAGACAGCTTCTGTCGCCAGGTGGTATCCGGGCGCATTCAGCGCACGCCGCTGGTGCTCGGCCTGCGCAGCGGCAAAGAGATCGAAGTGCTCTCCGGTCTGACGGGCGACGAGACCGTGGTGCTGCTGCGTGCCGATGCACTTAAAGACGGCGAACCGGTGGAAGTGATGCCGCTGGCGCCGCCGAAATGAACGGCCGCCACGGTCCGGTTCATGACTCTTTATTGAGCGAGTTGGCCGACTCGGCCGATTGGCAGCCAATGTAGGCGGGTTTCTCCGAAACCCGCTGCCGGTCTCGGAGAGACCGGCCTACATTGCCGGACCGCTTGGCCCATCAACGAGAAGTTGGCATTGCTGCGTGGCGATCTCATAACCCGGCGGCTTGGCGTTGGGCGCCGAGCGTGCCGAGGACGCGGATCACGCCCTCTTGGGCTTCCAGCCGCATGGTGACGCCGTTTTCGGCCGGCTGATAGGTCAGCCGGACTTTGTCGTTGCCGGATTGTTCGAGCATGCCGCCCATCAGGGCCAAGCCGGCATTGGCGTCGTCGACCAAAGCGGCCGCCTTGAGGATCGCCGCCAGCGAGATGGTCATCTGCATCGGCGTGGCCGAGGTATCGGATGCGTTCTTGCTCTGCTGGATCGTGGCTTGCAGCGTCTTCAAAGCATCGGCCCCCGCGGCAAAGTACAGACGATCGGCGGCGGCGCCGAAGATCAACTGCACATCGCCCGGACCCAACAGCCGGGCAGCATTCTCCGCCCCAGGCTCGGGCGCCTTCAGGGCAATCTTGTGGAACGTCACGCCGTCTTGCTGGGCAATGTCTTTCTCGAACGAGGCCAGAAGGCCCTCATTCTTGGCCAGATTGGCGATCTTTTCCACTATCTGCGGCAGCTTGGCGCCGTTGCCCACATGGGCGCCCGCCACCAGCGTGAACGGCCCGGCGCCGGTGACACTGGCCGCCAGATCGGTCTTGCCGCTGTCCAGCATCCCGTTGGCCAGGTCGAACAGGTCGCCCATCAGGCTGGTCACCAGCGCCTTGGCTTCGTCGTTGGGGAACTCGGTCGACTTCTCGAGCTCGCGCGTGATCTGACCCCGCGCGGTCTCCAGTTGCTGGCGGGCTTGCTCGGCATCTTCGGGAGTGAACTTGCTTACCGTGCTCAGGGCGGCCATGGCGTTGGGCTGGAAGAAGGCGCTGTACTGGGTGCGCAAATCTTTGACCTGCGCCAGTTGCAGGGCCGTCTTGCTCCCTTCGACGGCCGTCATGGCGAAATCAAAATACGTCTTCTTGCCCGGACGATCGATGGTCCAGCCGACCGTAAAATGCTCCAGGTCGTTGAACGAGGCGATCATTGCATCGACCTGCTGCTGCGCCAGTTTCTTCCGCTGCTGGAAGGCCTCTTCTTCCTCGTTCTCCATCGGTTGCAGGCTGTCGTTCACACCCTTTTGCAAGTAGCCGATGCCCAATTGCTTGAGGTCTTCGGGAATGTTGCTCATCACGGCGCGAATGCCGATGTCGTATTGCTTCTCCAAGCCACCCAACAGCGGCAGCGGATCCTTGGGCAACTGCTTCACGTCTTCCGGCTGCTGGCCGATGCGGGCCCAACCGTCTTCCGCCTTGATGAACAGCGGCATCTGATTGGCTTGCACCTCGACCTGCCACACGCCATCGCCCGCGTCTTGCGGCACGCCGACAAACGCCACCAGCGCGGCCAGGAGCTTGTCGAGATCGCTCACCGGCAAATAAACGCCCTTGGGAAAGGCCGCGCCGTCGGTCGCCACCATCGCCGCCCAGGGGCGGGTCTTATCCAGCCCGGCCAGACCCTGTCCCTGCGTGAAAAAGCCCAGCAAACCTTCCAGTGTTTTGGCCAGCTCCGGCTTGTTGCTCAGGCCGCCGATGTAATCGAGGTCCTTCATCAGCTCGTCGTAGCCCGAGAAGGAGACCACGACCAGCGGCTTGGTTTCCTGGGCAGACAAGCGGCTCGACAGGCCCACCAGGGAGGCCAGCATCAACATCGAGATGAGCATCTTCTTCACGGCGGCGTTCTCCTGTCGAACCGTTAAGGCGTGTGCGGCTAAAGCACAGTTTTGGCGCATTGAAACGTACCCACGCGCTCGCGGGCTGGTTTCACAATGCCCCGTTTATACCGCACTCGCGGCGCTGCGCGTAGGTCCCGTCCTGGAAGCGATCCGAAAGGTCAAGACTTCGTGGCAAGGCGGCCGACGGGATGATCGCTCTCCCAACCCGAGTTTAGATCGTCTTCGGTCAGAAACTCGATGCCCCCGGCCACAACATCGTACATGGCGCCAACGATCGCAATGCGCCGCTGCTGGACGAGATGGCGAAGCGTCTGACTTTGATCGAGAATCGCTGCGACAGCGTGTGTCACGTTCCGCCGAGCCACGCTATTAACGAACGCCTCCTTTTCTTGCTGGGGAAGTTGATGAACGCCCCGGCAAGCGGAGCCATCCGTCGAGCGTTGGATATCGCGGAGAATGTGGTCCAGGTGCTGGCAGCCGGTGGCCTCGGCGGCGGTCTGGGGGGAATTGATCAGATCGACCGCCGACGTCACGGCGCCGCACCGCGTGTGCCCCATCACCAGAATGAGCTTCGCGCCCGCCACCGCACATCCATATTCCAAACTCCCCAGAATCTTGCGGCTGGTGACGTTGCCAGCCACGCGAACGCTGAAGATATCGCCCACGCCCAGGTCGAAGATCAGTTCGGTGGGCGTGCGGGAATCGATGCAACTGAGCACCACGGCCAGGGGATGCTGTCCGTCGGCGGTGGCGCTCATCTGGCGGCCGAGGTCGCGCTTCAATCGCTCCCCATTGCGAAACCGCTCGTGGCCATCCTTCAAGATCTGCAGGACTTGCTGCGGCGTCACTTTGCTTTGCAGCTCGCGGGTCGAGCAATCCACGAATTGAATCTGATCGTGAAGCTGATACTTGCTTTGGAATCCGAGCAGGCTCACCTCCACGCCGCGGGCCGGCCCCGATTGCTCCGTGAAGTCGCGAATCAAGTCCAGCACGTCGGGGTCGATGTAATCGGTGTTCTGCGCGTCGAGCAGGATGTGTCCGCCGCGGGGCACCTCGTCCAGCACCTTGGAAAGCGCAGCGCGATTCAGGAAGCTCACCTGGTTGGCCAGCTCGATATGCAGGACATCGCCCCCCAGGTGCTTTTCTTGGAAACGGCGAATCGGACGGCGGAGGTTGCTGTGCAGAATGAAGCTCACGCTCACCGCCAAGCCAATCAGAACGCCAACCAGCAAATCGGTGACAACAATGGCCACCACCGTTACCGCAAAAGGTATGAACTGGTAGCGGCCCTGGCTCAACATTTGCCTCACGAGTTTCGGGCTGACGAGCTTGATGCCCGTCACCAGCAGGATGGCTGCCAGGCAGGAGAGCGGAATGGCGTTCAGCCACGTGGCCAGGAACATGGCGCTCACTAACAGCAGCACTCCATGCACAATTGCGGAAACTTTCGTCTGGGCGCCCGCGTGAATATTAACGGAGCTGCGGACGATGACCGAAGTAACCGGCAGGCCGCCGATGAGCCCCGCAACCACGTTGCCAATTCCCTGCGCCCACAGTTCCCGGCTGGGGGGCGAGTTGCGCTGCCGGGGATCGATTTTGTCGATGGCCTCCAGGTTGAGCAGGGTCTCCAGGGAAGCTACTGCCGCGAGCGTGATGGCCGCCGTGTACACCGCAGGGCTGCGCCATTGTGAGAAATCGGGCGACTGCAGAAAACGGAGGAACTCCGCCGGACTGGACGCCACGGGCATCTGCACCAGATCGTTGAGCTCCAGTGCCCAGGGGCCGCCCAGGCGTTGAAACAGGAAATGAACCCCCACGCCTAACAGCACCACGACCAGGGGCGCCGGAACCACCGACTTCTTAAGAAACCTGGTTCGATCCCACAGGATGAGCAGCGCGAGGGAGCTCAGACCGATGGCAGCCGCGCCGGGGTGAATATCACCGATGAGGCTTACCAACTCGGAAAAGGTGTTTTCATGATCCGGCTGCTGGAAGGCCATGTCCCCCTCGGGGTCTGCGTCGTGCCCTAGGAGGTGCGGGATCTGTTTCAGAATCAGGATGACGCCGATGGCCGCGAGCAGGCCCTTGATCACGCTGGAAGGCACGAACGCAGCGATAAATCCAAACCGAGCTACTCCCAGGGCGATCTGGATCACGCCCGCAATCGTCAACGCCAGCAAAAACGACTGGAACGAGCCGAGGCTCAGAATCTGGGCCGCCACCACCGCCGTCAGTCCGGCGGCGGGACCACTTACGCTGGTCTGGGAACCGCTCAGCATGCCCACGAGAATGCCGCCGACAATTCCTGCTAACACGCCTGAGAACAAGGGCGCGTTGGACGCCAGGGCCACTCCCAGACACAAAGGCAGCGCCACCAGAAACACCACCAGGCCGGAGGTCAGGTCCCGAGGCGCCGTGGCCAAAACGCTGCCGTTAGTGTCGGTCGTGTGCACCATGTGCTACCTGCTTGAGGCGGGGCGCTGTCACGCGTGGCAGTGCCAAGGGGGCTCGGCTCGGCGGGCGGCTACTACGGTAGGATAGCCGTTGCCGATCCCGGAGGGGAGCCTTGCGGGTAACTTTGGTGCAGTTGGACCGGCGCGGAAACCTTGCGCAACCGCATGTTCACCAGTTCCACCGCCAAGGAGAAGGCCATCGCAAAATAGATGTACCCTTTGGGGATATGCGCATGAAAGCCTTCCGCGAACAGCATCACCCCAATGAGGATTAGAAACGACAGCGCCAGGATCTTCATCGTGGGATGCCGCGCCACAAAATTCGAGATTGTGCCGGCGAAGGCCAGCATCACTCCCACCGCCAGTACCACCGACGTAATCATGATGGACATCCCGATCCAGGGCGCCTCGACGCTGGTCTGCACCATGCCCACCGCCGTGATTACCGAGTCCAGCGAGAACACCATATCGAGCAGCATGATCTGAACCAGCACGGCGCCCAGAGAGGAAACGGTCCCGTCCGCCGAGGCGTGCTCTGCCTCGAGCTTGTCGTGCATTTCATAAGTGGCTTTGCCGACCAGGAACAGCCCGCCCAGCACCAGGATCAGGTCCCGACCACTGACGCCGTGGTGGTCCATCGATTCCGAGGTCCAGAACCGAGGGAACGAGAACAACTCGGCGGTCAGTCCCATGACCCAGCCGATGGCAAACAGCAACGCAATCCGCAAGAACATCGCCAGCCCCAAACCCAGCCGCCGCGCCAGAGGCTGCTGCTCGGGTGGCAATTTGCCCGCCAGAATGGCAATGAATACGACATTATCGATGCCCAGCACGATCTCCAGTCCCGTGAGCGTGACCAGCGCAGTAAGGTTTTCCACAGTAAACAGTTCGGTCACAAGACACCTCTCTGCGCAGAGCTACAGACAGAAAACGGCCGTAGCGTGCAAGCGCCATGCCGCGGATGGTCGGGGCTCGTAGTCCCGCCTTTAGGCGGTTCTTCCGGCTGAAGCCGGTACTACGAACTCCTCCATCCACGGGTGACAAAGCACAAGGACGCTGTCTCGACGCTGTCTCCTTAATCTTCGGCATCCGCCTCGGCCGCGCGGGCCAGGATCTCCCGCACTTCCACGCGGCCGCTGCCGGCCGGCATGCATTGATAAATCTTGTCGGCGTACTGCTCGAAGATGGCCACGTCGTGATGGCTGATCAAGAGCACCTGAAATCCCAAGGCCGCGCCCGCATCGTGAACGATCTTCACTAGCTTGGGCACCAGGTCGGGGCGCAGCCAGCAATCTTGCTCGTCCAGCACCAGGAAGCGACGATGCTGTTGCGGATCGAGCGTCGTCAGGGCGAACAGGCGCAAGCCCACGCTCAGAATATTGGCCACCGAGCCACCTTGGCCGCGCAGCACGTCTTCGCGGTTGCCGTCGCGTTCGATCCAGAACTCAACGGTGGCGGCGCCGCGCTTGAAATCGGCATCGGCATGAAACGAGATCGGCTGCTCGAGAATCTCCTGCAGCGCGATCGTGAGTTTTTCCTCGACCAGGGCCAGCAGTTGCCGGAACAACTGCTGATTGAGCTGCTCCAGCGCCGCCGTCACCTGATCGGCAATTGCCAGGTAGGCATTAAGCTGCTCGAACTCCAGTGCCATCTTCACGGAGCGACGCTCACGGTCGTGACGCTTGGATAGCAGCACAGCCAGCTTGCGCCGCGCCTGCTCGGGACCGCGCAACGCTTCTTCGGCAAGTGAGGGAGCTTGGACAGCGAGTGTCGCCATAGAGTCCTCAGCCGGCAGATTCGGCCAGGGCGAAACGTTCTTCGACGCCTGCCAGGTTGCCTTCAATCCGATCCAACTCCGCCTGGTATTGGCTGCGGCGCTGCTCGTTCTCCAATCGCATCTTGGCCAGCATCTGCTCGAGTTGCGGCACGTCGTCGGTGTCGTACTTCTCGCGCGCCTGACGCTTGAGATCGTCCAGTTGCGCCTGGGCGTTGCTCAGATGCGTCTCCGCCTGCACCTTCTTGTCCCGCAGGTTCTGATAACGCTTCTGCAACTCTTCGATTGTCTGCTGGCCAACGGCCCGGCGGGCCGGAGCTTCCTTCTCAGCCATTGCTTGTTACCTCCTGTGCCAGGTGCAAAATCTGCTGAGCCACCGCCGGCTCGAACTCTCCCACGTTCTGCTCCAGAAACTCGATCAGACCGGCCCCGCTGGCGGTGCGGCGGGCCTGCAACTCCGCCAGACCCGCGATGAAGGCTGATTCCCGCGCGTCGATTCCCTGCTCCACCACTTGTTCGTAAAACACATCCTCGAACGGTCGATGCGGCACTTCCACCTGCTGCCGCTGAAAACCCTCCGCCGTGACATCGATGCGCAGCACGCTGGGTATGTGTTCCCGCGTGACGTCGCTCCGCGCGCGGCGGCTGATGTTGCCCGGAGTGACCCACGTGGTCCTGCCCGTCTGCACGTCACCCAAGCGACGATGGATATGCCCGTTGATCACCAGATCGATCTGCTCGATTTCGCGCGGCTTCACACGCCCTTGCTCTTCGTAACCTGGCACCAGCACATCGTGATGCGTGAGCCACACCACCAGCGGCGATAAACCGTCTACTTGCGGCGGCTGAAAACTTCGCGGAATGGGCTGGCGATACGAAGACCCGCCCACAACGACCAGTCGGCCGTTCATGACGCCCGTCCAATAGCTCTGCTCGTCGACAAGCCGCAGCCGCCCACACTTGATCAACAGGCTCAGCGAATCGTGATCCGAAAGCTGCGGATCGGCGCAATCGTGATTGCCAAACAGGCCAATCACTTCCGCATCCAGCAAATCGATCAGCCGGCCGAGCATCCACGTGGGGTTGTCCCGCGGCTTATCGAACAGGTCTCCCAACAGCGCGGGCAACAACCGATTCTGGCGGGCATAATCCAAACACCAGCCGAGTTTTTCCAGCACCACGTGCGGGTAATCGTCCTTGCGGAACCCGGGCTGCCGTCCCTCCAGGTGCGGATCGCCGATAATCAGCAGTCCCTGATAAGAAAACTCAGGCATGCGTGCATCCTCCTGGGGTTGCCGCCATGCGATCGAGCAGCCGTTTTGCATCGAGCGCGCTGCCGCAAGCCGGGCAGACTTGCTCGTTAGCCGCCCATTGGCTGATCTCAGCCTCGGTTTGCTGCAGCTCCCTGTTCATTCTCTCGACTTGGTTCGAGCAAGTGCTCACGTGGGCGGCCGCGTCCTTGGTTCGTGCCACTACATCACAGAATATATTGACTTCGACATCAGACACGGCGGGAGGCGCCTGCAGCACGGAGATTGCGGCGTGTTCATCCTGCCGGCGGCCGACCGTGCGCGCGAGCGACTTCAAATTGTCGACCACGCTCCGCAGTGCCGGCAGATCGTGCAGCACGGGGGGCGGAGCGATACTCGTCAGGCAT
>JBGTDH010000701.1:0-5663 GCA_041748435.1 Pirellulales bacterium | reverse complement strand
ACCTGGAGCGCGAGGTCCAGGATGTCCAGGAAATTCCGCTCGCGGATCGTGATGCGCGTCTGATCGAATTGCATCGCCGACTTGCCATCCGTTTGCTGAGTTGACTAACGCGGCGGCATTTCAGCGATGCGCAAGTTGCGGAACGAGAGATCGGTCGTGGGATCGTGACCTTGGATGATCAGCGTGCCCTTGGCCAGACGCAGCCCGTTGCGCGGGTTATCGTGCGGCGGACGCGTGTCGGTCCAATCGGTCACGGGATAGCCGTTGACCCACACGCCCATGTGATCGCCGGAAACCACGAGGGTCTTGGTGAACCAGGTGAAGTCATCGGCCACCACCTTGCGGGTTGCCTGGCGGCGATAAATGGCGCCGGTGCCAAAATCGACCGGCTTGGTGCGGTCTCCGTCGGCATACTCGTTGCGAATCTGGCTCTCGTAGCCGTTCCAGAATTCGCCGGGACTGCTGCGGAAGAAGATGCCGGAGTTGAGATGCTTGCCGTTGGAGAAGACGTCGAGCTGCAGCACAAAATCGCCCCATTGGCCTTCGCTCTCGATCTGGCCATTGCCGTCCTTCACGTTGAGCGTGCCCTCGGGCGTGACGGAATAGACGCTCTTCTTGCCGGGAAAGACTTTCCAGCCGGTGAGGTCCTTGCCGTTGAAGATGGAAGCCAGAGAGAGCGGCTTGAGCTTGACGTTGCGAAACTCGACCTGCCCTTGATTGAGCTGCAAACCGATATAGCCGCGCGTGAGGGGCTTGGGATCGGTGTAGTCGAGCACGACCTGGCCATCCAGCTTGATCTGGCACTTGCCCCCTTGCAGCGCCGCCTCGAACGTGCGCCACTTGGACGTATCGTGCTGGCCGGTGGCTTTCTGGCGACCCACAAAGCTGCCGGTGGGAAACGGGCTGATCGATTCATCGGCGATGTTCAACTCGTAGCAATCGCTCTTGGGATCGGTCGGCTTCCTGGGCGTGCGGAGAAACACGCCGCTATTGGTTCCCTTGGGGCAGCGGAAATCGAGCTTGAGCACGTAGTCGGAAAACTCGCTGTTGGTGCAAAGCAGTCCCGGCTGCCCGGAGGAGACGGAGATCACCCCCTCGGACACCGCCCAATTAGCCTCCGTTGCCGGCGTCCACCCGAAGGTGCTCTCGCCGTCGAACAGCAGGATCCAGCCGTCGGCCACTTCCTGCGGCGTGAGTTGATTCTCCGCGGCATGCAGCGGCGCGAGGAGCGTGCAGACTGCGACAAACGCCAGGCATAACGAACGGCTCATCGATCAGGTTCTCCGATTGCAGTAGGATTCGCACCCATTGTGGTTGCCTGGCCCGCAGGGTTCAAGTCGCAGAGCCACGGAATCATTCGAGTAGGACGAAGGCCGGCGGGCTTGTTACTATAGGAATCTATTATGGAGCAACACCATCGATCTCTGGCTACGGCTCACGCAGCGCTGATGTTTCTATCGCTGATCGCGCTGGCGATTCTGGCATACACGTGGCCCGCACAAGAAACGAAGTCGACCGCAGGATTGGCCACTCCGGCGCTGTGCTTGCAGACCGCGGTGCTGCTCTATCTGGCATCCACCGCCATGCTGGAACTGAATTTTGCCCAGGGTCTGCGGCGTGGCCAAAGCGTGGCCGCCGGACTTGGGATGCCCACGCTGTTAGGGCACTTGTGGATCTTTCTCGTGGCCGCCTTTGCCGCATGGCGCGGCGCGGCCTCGCGCACCTATCTGGCCCGTCTGGACTGGCAGTTGGCAACCTTGCTGACCATCAGCCTGTTGTCGCTGGCCCTGTTGTTCGCCACGCAACGTGTAACCGGAGGCGCGAACGATCCAGCCAATACGCGGCAACTGCGAGGACTCTCCTGGCTGCACGCCGTCCTCTGCATGGCCGCGATCCTCGCTCTCTGGTGGCTGGAAACCCGACCTCTGTGATGAATGCAGGCTTCAGAGGAGAGCACGATGCCGTCGCCCTTTCCCGGAATGGACCCGTTCATCGAAGAGCAAGAATGGACCGACTTCCACGCGACGTTCGTCGCGTTGCTAGCGGAAATGCTGGGGCCGCGCCTCGAGCCGCGGTGCCCGAGATACGCATTCCACTTAAACCCGGCGACGACGAACCCCTGATCGACCTGCAGAGTGTTTTTACCACGGTCTTCGATCGAGCCCGCTACCAGCTTTCGCTGAACTACTCCGCTTCGCTGTCGCCGCCCCTCAGCACGGCACAAGCCAGTTGGATGCGCGAGTTACTGGAAACCGGGACGAGCGCTGATTAAGCCTCATTCCTGCGACGAGGCTTCCTTCTTTTCATCTTCATCTTTGGCTGGCTTGGCGTCCCCTTGCGCCAGCACGCGCTGCACGAGCGCGGCCTTGCGCTTCTCGGTCTCGCTCCGCTGCGCGAGGTCCTGCTGGCGATCGAAATACTTGCGGCCGTCGATCCAGGTCTGCTCGCAGTGCGAATACACGGAGAGGGGCGAGCCGCTCCAGAGGGCGAGGTCCGCGTCCTTGCCCGGCTCGATCGAACCCACGCGCTCCTCGATGCGAAGCTGTTTGGCCGGGTTGATCGTCACGAACTTCAGCGCTTCCACCTCCGGCACGCCGCCGTACTTCACCGCCTTGGCAGCCTCCCAGTTCAACCGCCGGGCCAGCTCCGGGTAATCAGAATTGAACGACACCAGCACTCCGGCGTTGTGCATCAACGCACCGTTGTAAGGAACGGCATCGAAGACCTCGAACTTGTAGGCCCACCAATCGGAGAAGGTGGAGCCCCCCACGCCCTGCGCGGCGATGAAATCGGCGATCTTGTAGCCCTCCAGCACATGTTGCAGCGTGGCCACGCGCACGTTAAAGGCGGCGCACGTCCTTAGAAACGCCAGGATTTCGTCCTGGCGGTAGCTGTGGCAATGCACCCAGCGCTTTCCCTCCAGCACCTCCGAAAGGGCTTCCAGCTCCAGGTCGACGCGCGGCGGAATGCCGCTTGAGTCTTGCTTCCAGGCGTCCCAGGTCTCTCGGTAATGGCGAGCCGCGCGGAAGGCGTCCAACACCAACTGCTCCACGCCCATCCGCGTCTGCGGATAACGCGTCACGAACTTTTCGCCCCAGTTCGCCTGCTTCACATTCTCCCCGAGCGCGAATTTGATGCCGGGGGGAGCGGCCGCAAACTTCATCGCTTCCGGCAGCGCGCCCCAGCGGAGCTTGATCACCTGATTCTGCCCGCCAATCGTGTTGGCCGAGCCGTGCAGAATGTTCACCGTCGTCACGCCGCCGGCAAGCTGGCGATAGATGCTCACATCGGCGGGGTTCACAAAATCGCCGATGCGCACTTCGGCCGTAATGGTCTGCCCCGGCTCGTTGATGCCGCCATCGGTGGCAATGTGGGAATGCGCATCCAGGATGCCCGGCGTGAGATGTTTGCCTGCGGCGTCAATTACCTGGCAGCCCTCGGGCGCCGCGAGGTCTTTGCCGATGGCTTTGATACGGCCCTGCTCCACCAGGACCGAAACGCCTTCCAATCGGCCTTGCGGTCCACAAGTCCAGACCGTGGCATTGGTGAACAGCACGAGTCTGGCCTGATCGGGAATCGTGGCGCGGCCGAACTCGCTAAGCGGATACGTCGCGGCGAAGAGCGCCTTTGCCGGCGTCGCATCCTCTTTTTCGTCCTTCTCGCTCGACTTCTCGGCAGACTTACCATTGCCGTTCGTGCCGCCATTCTCGGCTGCGACCTCGGCCTTCTCTCGCTGGGCTGCCAACGCAGATGCAGCCCCATCGGCAAACACCAGCGTTCCCAGCCAGGAGTCTTTGCCATTTCCCTCCAAAGACACGGTTGCGCTGAGCCGCAACACGCCGTCCCAGCCAAGCGGCTCTCCCTTGAACGTGGCGCTCAGTTGCGATTGATTGAGTGAAACCGTTTGCAGCTTCGCTTCCTTGTCTCCCTTATGCAGCACGCCGCTGAGCTTGCCCGGCTCGCCCGTCAGTTTGACCGTGACCGATTGCATCTCACCGCCGTTGGCCAAGGAAGCGATCCACGTGCCGCGCACATCGGCGGGCGAAGGGGTGGTTGCTTCATAGCGCCGGCCATCGACCCACGTCTCCAGGATCTTTCCCTTCTTGCCGAACAGGTCCCCCTCCACCACAACCACATGCCCCGCTTTGCCCACCTCCAGCGTGCCGGCACGATTGGCGATGCCGAACAACTCGGCCGGCGTCACGGTAAGCGCCGTCAGCGCGGCCTCCGGACTCAAACCGCGCGCCACAGCCTTGCGCACCGCATCGAGAAATTTGCCTTGATCTTTCAATCCCTGCGAAGTGAAGGCCATCTTTACACCCGCGCGGGCGAGCATCGCGGGGTTCTCCGGGGCGAGGTCCCAGTGCAACAGGTCCTCGAGCGACACGTTGAGCGCGCTTTCCGGCGTCTTCACGTCCGGCGCTTCAGGGAACAACAGCGGCACAATCACGACTCGCCCGCTGGCGGCAATGGCGTCCAGCAGCCGATACTCGCGTCCCGAGCCGCGCACGATGACGTTCAGATCGAACTCCCGCCCCACCTGATCGGCCCGCAGAAAATACAGCTCGTTGCTGGAATCGATCATCACGGGCAACTCGCTTCCCGGATAAACCTGCAACACCTCTAATGCCTCGCTCTGCTCGGGTCGCGTTAAGCCTTCTTGCTGTCGATACGCTGCCCAGGCCTGGGCGTACCACTGTGCGTCGTAGAGTGCCTGCCGCACCAGCGTCATGGCGCCCATGGGAGAGTTGGGATACGAATCGCGATCCCCGCGGATGGGCACAAGCTGCGCATGGAGCGCGGCCTGTTCCTTCACAATCGTCTGCGACAGGCTCTCGTCTCCCGTGGTGGCCAGCGCGCTGGTGCCCTTAATGATCGCTCCGCCCGGCGCGATCAGCCGCACGACGATCCCCTGCCCTCGAAGCTTCTTATTCGCGTCTTTATCGGCGGCCAGATGCTGATCGACCCGCGTCTGTGGCGCGACGCGCGGATTCCAATACGCGGCGCTGGCCGGCCGCGTCACCGCAATCTCGCTATAGGCATCGAAAAACCCGGCATACAGCGTCTTGCCGGATACATCCCACACGCGGGCATCGGGAGGCGTGGGCACCTCGACCCCCGCGGCCGCAATCACGCCGTCCCGCAGCACGAGCGTGCCCTTTTCAATCACGCGCCCCGGCGCCGTTACGATCTTCCCACCTACCAGCGCATGCACCGCCTGCGTGCTATTGCGCAGCCCCTGCGGCGGCGCAACGCTCGGTTGCTGTGCCAAGAGTACCGCGGGAAAGCAGGCCACAAACAGCAGCCCATAGAATCGAGTTTGCATGGCGGGGAAATGTCTGGGGAGGGAAGCGAACGGCGGGGCAAATCCCGT
This sequence comes from Pirellulales bacterium, assembly GCA_041748435.1. GTDB lineage: Bacteria > Planctomycetota > Planctomycetia > Pirellulales > JBGTDH01 > JBGTDH01. Next base: position 289 of record JBGTDH010000701.1, on the reverse strand, counting down.
GTCGAGTCTAACACAGCGGGACCGGCGCATTCCATTGGAAAGCCCCATCACAAAGGGCACGCACGAATTCCCGTGGCTCCAGGTCGTGATTTTCTGGACGCGCGCGCAAAAACGGGGGTCCCTGTCCAGAAAATCGAAACACCACGAGTTTTCCCGTGTCGCGCCAGTGAATTTCGGGACTTCAAGTAAGCCGCTGCGCGGCAGTTCTGATTCGAGTGCGTCCCGTCTAGGGATGCCATGCGGCGAAGCAACCGACGCGGGCTCGCCGTTGGCGGGCCCGGTCGGGTGT
>JBGTDH010000700.1:0-3107 GCA_041748435.1 Pirellulales bacterium | reverse complement strand
TGAGGCCAAGCATGGTGGTCAGCGGGATGAGGGTGTTGCGAAAAGCATGATGCCACAGTACCCCCCGCGGACCGACGCCCTTGGCGCGGGCCGTGCGAATGTAGTCCTGGCGAATCACTTCCTGCATGTTGGCGTGAATGAAGCGGCTGTAGTAAGCCAGGCTGCTGTAGGTGAGACATGCCACGGGCAGCAGCGCGTGCTGGAGCAGGTCCCACGCCTTGCCGGGGAGCGTCAGATCGTCGTAATTGTCGGCGTGCAATCCGAACAACGGCAGCCAGCCGAGGCGGGCGTAGAACACCATCTGCAACAACAGGGCGGCGACGAACGACGGGAGCGAGTACAGCATATAGAGCAGCGTGCTCAGGGCGCGCTCATCCAGCCGGCCATCGCGCGCGGTGAACCACAATCCCATCGGGATCGAGAGCACCCAGGCCAGCGTCAGAGCGCTGCCGGAGAGCAAGAGCGTGGGACCGACCCGGTCGCCGATGACTTCGGCCACCGAACGTTTGAAGAAGTAAGAGTGATCCAAATCCCCGGTGGCCAGTTTCTTGAGCCACGACACATAGGCAAGCGTCCAATGCTTATCGAGGCCGTAGATGCGCCGCAGCCGCTCGACTTCCTCCTGGCTGATCTGCCGGCTGGGGTCCATCTCCGCCATGTTCACCGTCAGCGGGCTCCCCGGCATGTTGCGAATCAGGCCGAAAATCAGGAACGTAATCAGCAACAGGGTGAGCCCGCCCAACAGCAGCCGGCGAATCAGGTAGTGCAGCATGGGTGTGCAGCCGCGGCTACTGGGCGACCTGATAGATGCTTTCGGCGCCGGGATGGTAGCTGTACGGCCCGCGCGGGCTGAACTTGTAGCCGCGCAGCGATTTATCGAAGCCGTAGAACGAGTTGCGGAAGTACAGCCAGGTGTAGGGCTGATCTTCGTACAGCATGTTGTGAATCTGGCCGTAGATTGCGGCCCGCTTCTGGCGATCGAACTCGCGCCGGCCCTGCGCAAAGAGCTCGTCCACCTTGGGATTGGAGTATTGCACGTAGTTGCGATCCTTGCCGGTGCCCCACAGGTTCTCGGCCGTGTCGGGATCAGAGCCGGTGCCCCAGCCTGCGAAATAGGCCTGGAAGTTGTGCTTCTGATTATCGTCCTGCATCACGGTCCACTCGGTGGGCTTGATGTGGCAGACGATGCCAATCTGGTCGAGATTCGATTTGAGCAGCTCGCACACGGCCACAGTCTCGGGCGATTCGCCGCATTGGACCGTGAACTCGAACTTCACCGTGTGGCCGCCGATCTGCTTATCCAGCACGCCGTCGTTGTCGTGATCGGCCCAGCCCGCGGCCTCCAGGAGGTCTTGCGCCTTATCCAGATCCTGTGTGTACGGCGGCTTCGCGTCTTGGGGATACGTCCAGGCCGTGTGGTGGTAGATGCCGTTGGCCGGTTCGTACAATCCCAGCCAGATCTTGCTGAGCATCTCCTCGTGATCGAAGGCGTAACTCATGGCTTGCCGCACGCGCTTGTCGGTGAAGAACGGCGCCTTCACGGGATCGTTGTTCCAACCAAAGTAGAAATAGACCCATTGCACATCGCGAACCTTGGTGCAGTGGGAAAAATCGGACCCCGTGGTTTGCGTGGCCCATTGCTCGGGCGTGATCTCGCACTCGTCCAGGTCTTTGCCTTTCAGTGCCAGCAGCGCCGTGTTGGAATCTTTGATGATTCGGAACCGCATCTCCTTAAAGTACGGCTTCTCCCGCACCTGCTGGCCATTGTGCTGATGCCACTCGTCCCGGCGCGTGAGCAAAATCTCCTGATCCCGCGACCATTTGGCAATCTTATATGGTCCGCCGCACACCGGCGCCAACTCGTGCTTCACGTGATGCCGGCTGGTGGTGAGCGTCGGATCGTCCTTGATTGAATCTTCGTAGATGTGCTTGGGAATCAGCGGAAACCAGACATTGGACTCATTGGTGGCCAGCGGCTCCCGGTGAAAGTAAATCACGGTGCGGTCGTCGTAAGCCTTGACCCAGCGCAGTTTCTCGACGAGGGATCGCACAGCGATGGACGGCACATTGGGGTTCATAATCGCCTGGAAGCTGAACTCCACATCGTGCGCGGTAACAGGCCGGCCATCGGACCAGGTGATGTCGCCCCGCAGCACCACCTTGTCGTACATCCGGTCTCCGCTGGCCTGCCACGATTGGACGTACTCTGCCCGCGCGTGGGGAGTCAGGGTCCAATCGTTGCTGAACAAGTATAGCGCCGTCAGACCCAGCACCTCCGAATCGATGGCCGAGCTGCTGAGCACAGGGTTGGTGCTATTGATGTCTCCGTTGACACGGCGATTGAGCGTCGCCCCATAATTCACGGCGGCTTTGCTCTCGGGGGGTCGCCCCAGCGCGCCAAGAATCTTCACGTTGTTGGCGGCCGAGTTGTTCGTGAGTCCCAGCGCCTCCGGGACCGTGGCGCCGGGCGTCTGGCTGGCCCAGTAATCTGCCGCGAGCTGCGGCCCGTTCTTCACGCGCTGCTCGACCCAGTTGGCCTTGGCATCGATCTCGGCCAGCGGCGGCGCCTCGAAGGGTTCCAGACGCTTCGCTTCCGTCTTCTTGGGCGCTGCCGCTGTACCCGGCGCAGCGGCATCGCTCTGACCGTCCGACGTTGCGTCTTGATTGACCGGCGGCATCGCCGGCTTGGATGCCGAAGAGGAACATCCGCCGCACAGGATCGCGGCGACGAGAAACCAGCCTGTCCTCATGTCTGGGCTGCCGATCATGTAGAGCTCTCCCGCGGACGGCATTGCAGTAGAAAACTCATGCTAGGAAGTGAGTTAACAATGTCAAGGCAAAGTTAAACACCCAATTCGCACCTGCGCGCTCCTGATACGCACAGATTGCTTTGCACTCCAGGAAGTGATTATTGGACGCGTGCGCAAAAACGGGGGTCCCTGTCCAGAAAATCGAAACAGCACGTCTTTTCCCGTGTCGCGCCAGTGAATTTCGGGACTTCAAGTAAGCCGCTGCGCGGCAGTTCTGATTCGAGTGCGTCCCGTCTAGGGATGCCATGCGGCGAAGCAACCGACGCGGGCTCGCCGTTGGCGGGCCCGGTCGGGTGT
>JBGTDH010000699.1:0-4356 GCA_041748435.1 Pirellulales bacterium | reverse complement strand
GTGTGCATCGGTGTTCATCTGTGGCCAATTCGTCCGCGGCTCGATGGAAGATGAAGCAAGCGGCGGGCGGTGCGCAGGATCTCCCCGCGCTGCGGACTGCGATGTTTATGCGGGCCGACCGAGCCGAGAAAACGATGCAGTGTCGACAGCGGATCGTGCTGGCTCCACAGCGGCGTAGCGCCGGTAGGGCAACAGGAAAGCCAGGCAAGTCAGTAAACTTATGCCCGCACTGCGAGCACCTCCAGCGAGCCACGACGAGCGAGACGACTTGCACGGTCAGGTCGACGCCTCCACGTCCTTTTCATGGTCGTGGAAGACGAACGCATAAGCCTTGCCGTCCGGGGCCGTGGCAATCTCAGGGGTAACGCCGCGTCCCTTGCTGGACGTTCAGCGGTACGGAAATTGGCGTCGGCTCAGCGTCCTTCGCATTCAACAGGACGAGTGCGCTGTTCGTTTCCTTCCCCGTGGTGAACATCACGTAGTGCTCGTGATTCACGAATGCCCCGGTGCGGTGGGCAAGTGGAACGAATAGGCCGGCTCGCTCTCGGCACTCGTCGTAACCGGCGTGACATCGACCCGGCCCTTGTTCGGCCCGCCGCCGTCGATCCAGGCCGAGTAGCCCACCTGGTCGTCCACCACGGCTAGCGTGATGTGGTTCCCGCCACCGACGAGGAACCGGGGCGTGTCCTTCTCGGTCCCCTCGTACTTCGACGGGTCGATCCGGGTGTAGCCGTTGAGCTTGTCGTTGGCGAGAGAAAACCGCCTGTCGTACAGGCGCTCGACCGAGTCATTCGGGAGACGCGGAAGCGCACACTTTAGCCACCTTCGGACGATAGCCTCACCGCTTGCTATAATCGTGGAGAGTTCGCGCCTCACCTCCGTCCTTTGCGAGTTTCGTTATGTATCTGAAGATGGCCAAGCGGGTGTTGCTCGAGACCGATAAGCGCTTGCTGTGGAAGCTGGCCTGGAATTTCGGCTTCAAAGGCATGCGGGCCGTGCAGAAGCATAAGGCCCGCCTCCAGCGCGGCGAGTTCTTTCCGCCGTTTCTGTACGTCAGCGTGATCAACAGTTGCAACCTGCGCTGCCAGGGTTGTTGGGTCGACGTGGCGGCCAAACAGCAGACGATCGACGTGCCCGCCATGAATCGCCTGATTGGCGAGGCCCGCGAGATGGGGAACGCGTTCTTTGGCATCCTGGGGGGCGAGCCGTTCATGCATCCGCAATTGCTTGAGATTTTCGCCCAGCATCCGGACTGCTACTTCCAGGTGTTCACCAACGGCCACTTCATCACGGATGAGGTAGCCCGCGAACTGCGCCGCGTGGGCAACGTCACGCCGTTGGTTAGCGTCGAAGGCACGGAGATCGTCAGCGATCTGCGCCGCGGCCGCCTGCAGGTGTATTCCAAGACAATGGAAGGCTTGCAGAATTGCCTGAAGCACAAGGTGCTCACCGGCGTCTGCACCAGTCTCTGCCGGACGAACATCGACGATCTGCTCACCGAAGCATGGGTCGATCGGCTGATCGAGATGAAAGTGATGTACCTCTGGTATCACACGTATCGCCCCGTGGGTCCCGATGCCTGCCCCGATCTGGCTCTCACGCCCGCGGAGCAACTGCGGGCCCGGAAGTTTGTGGTCGACATGCGCGCCAAAAAGCCCATCGGCATTATCGATGCGTATTACGACGACCGCGGGCAGGCGCTCTGTCCGGCGGCCACCGGCTTCACGCACCACATTAGCCCCTGGGGAGATATCGAGCCTTGCCCGATCGTGCAGTTCGCCAAGGAATCGATCCACGACCCGCGGCCGCTCAAGGAGACGTTCCAGCACTCGGCGTTCTTGCGGGACTTCCGGGAGTTGGCGGCCACGAGCACGCGCGGCTGCATTGTGCTGGAGCGGCCGGACTTGCTGGAGCAGCTTGTCACGAAGCATCAAGCCCGCGATTCAACGGCTCGCGGCGCGGCACTGGTCGAGTTGCAGGCCATGCAACCGCGGCCCTCGCAATACAATCGCGGCGAGGAGGTTCCCGAGAAAAACTGGCTCTATCGCTTTGCCAAGAAGCACTGGTTCAACGACTTCGGCGCCTACCGCGGACTGGAGACGCGGGAAGCAACAGCCGATCAGCATCGAGACATTAGGCTCTCGGGGTGAAGACGGCGGCCACGTCGATGGCAAAGCCTGGTAGCAGCATGGAGGTGGCCGTTTGGCCTTTAGCGAAGCAGCCATGCACGTCGTAGTGGTCGCCAGCCAATCGCAGCACCGTAATGGTCGATTGTTGCGGATCGACGATCCAATACTCGGGAATCCCGGCCTCGGCATATTCTAACCGCTTGATCTCCAAGTCGCGCCCGCGATCGTCGTTGCTGACCACTTCCATCACCAAGTCGGCCCCCTCCCAGAATGCCTCCCGCATGCGGGAGGCATGGCTGGAGAGCATGAACACCACGTCCGGCTCCCGGTACTTGGCGTTGCGCAGCCGCACCCGGAACGGCGAGACCAGCGGCCGGCCCAGGTTTTGGGGCGTCACAAACTCCAACAGCTTTCCATACAGCCACAGGACGATCAGTTGATGCGTCATGGTCGGCATCGGCAGAACCTCCAGGCAGCCGTCGGAATACTCGACAAAATAGTTCCCATCTAAGGCCAGGTATTCGTGCTCGGTCCAGTAGCCTTGATTGGGGAACAGGCGGGCCACATCCCAGGTCGGCTCTCCGATCCCGGCAGGCTGCGGAGACAATGCAATGGCGGATTCCATGACGGTCGACCTCGGCGGTATCGCGGATAGGTTCTGCACGACTGAGTGTACCACGGGACGCGCCCTCGATCACGCCAACACGATGCGTGAAGCGCAGGCGTCCGTCGGCGGGCCGATGCGGCGGGCTTTGAGGCGCACGTAAGGCGGCAGGTAGCGGCTGCGGTGGGACCACGCGCCCTGTTCGGATTTGTCGTCGGCGTGGTACGGCTCCGTCACGTCTTCGATCACAAAACCGCTGCGACACAGGCCGCCGAGCAACTCTTCCCAGCGATGCAGGAACTCCAGTGTGCCGGCCTCCCGATGCAGGCTGCCGGCAACCGCGGGCAATGGTCCCTGGCGATAGTATGGCTCCGCGATTTCATAGCCGCGTGACGAGGGCTTCACCGCGGCTTGCAAACTCGCCGGCTGCTTGTGCTGGCTGATGTACAGACCACCGCCCACAATCACGCGGGCCACCTCGCGATACACGGCCAGCACGTCGGGCACGTAGCACGTGCTCACGGGCTGGATCACGATGTCGTACCCGGCGGCAGGCAGCGCAGAGAGATCGTCCATCGAGGCTTCGACCGCTCGGATCTCCAGACCACGCTCGACTGCCACCTGGCGATCCAGCGCGAGCATCTCGGGGCTGATATCAACCACGGTCACGATTGCGCCGGCCGCCGCGTACAGGGCGCTCTGCCGACCGCCGCCGGAAGCCAGACACAGCACACGTCGACCCTTGATATCGCCCAGCCATCCCCGCGGATCGACCTGTTTCAGCGGATCGTGAAACTGCTCCTCGGGCGCGGGCCGGGCAAATCGCTCCTGGCTGCGGGCCCGAGAATCCCAGGCATGGCGGTTATGGTCGTGGATGGCAGACATGCGGAAAACAATGGGGATGAATCAAGCGGGATTCTGCAACAGCGCATGACTGCGGGACTGAACAGCATGGGCAGTGCGGGTGGCATCTTCCGTAGCGGCGGGCGGAGCAAGCGTCTCGCCGTATCCGCGAATCAGATAGAACGCGCCCACGGCCAGAACCAGCATGACCAGGTACACGGCCGGGAACCAGATACCGGAGCGTTGCCTGGTGAGGTGGGATGCGTGATCCATTGCGGGCGAAAAAGCGCAGCGACGACCGGTGCGTCAAGCGGTGGGCATCGCCTGACGCGACATCGTGACGAAGGCCAGCCTCAATTCGTGCAGCACTTGCTCCATCATTTGCGTTTCCTGCTCATCCAGATTGCCCTGCGTTTTTTGCTGCAGCATCTGCAACAGATCGATAAAGTGCTTGGCCTCTTCCAGATGCACTTCCGCCTTGCCTGTCATGGGGTTGGGCATCTGTCCCAGAAACAAGAGCGCCTGCGTGGCCAGTGTGCTCAGCAGCATGGCGAACGAGGCCGGAGGCAACTCCCCCTCGGCCGGCGGCGGGGGCTGCTTCTTTTGCTCCAGCTCATCCTGCAAGCGCTGCTTCTCCGCCTGCGCTTGCGTTTTCCAATCTTCGTCGATGATGAGCTTCGATTTGGGCGTGTCAGACATTGGTCACCATCATCTAGCTTCGAGCCGTTCGGCGCGGAGCGAATGTTTCTGAATCGCGGCGTTGATGAATCCCGCAAACAA
>JBGTDH010000698.1:0-2881 GCA_041748435.1 Pirellulales bacterium | reverse complement strand
TCAGCCTGAAGTATGGTCAAGTAGCGGGAATTGCAGCGGCCGCCGTATTCGCATGCGGTCTGGCTCATTTCTTGCGCCCGCCGCTGCAGGAACCGGCGGCACGTAGCGCAATCCCGCCCTTCGTGATCCTGGCGGGAGGATCGGCGTTCATCGGATGCATTGAGTCGCAGCCGCCGCAATGGGGATTAGTGCTGATCCCCGCGGCGAGCCTTTCGCTGATGCTATTCGCACAGGGTCCCCTCCAAAAAGTCGGCGGCAAACTGGGCATCTTGGCGCAACTCGCCGGCGTGGCAGTTCCGCTCGCTGTGGCAATTGCCTGGGTGCTGTGGGATTAATCCTCTGGTCGCTCGACGCTGCTGTCGTTGAGCATTCTTGCACCGCATTGAACCCGTTTTGTACAGCCGAGGTGGACAATGCCGGCAGATTGCGGCACATTCTCCTCAATTCTCTGCACCCTGCGTTTCAGTGCAAGTTGTGGCCGCACAAGGGCTTGCTGACTGGCAAAATCTCTCCCTCCGCGTTTGCCAGAATATGGCCCATTGATTGCCTTCCTATAATTTTGCAAAACCGGCGACGAAGCGTGTCACCACGACGCCTGTTTTCCGTATTACAGGTCGTGCGGCAAGACCGCTCAGTAAACTTTCAAGGAGGAAGACCATGTTGGTGCTCAGCCGGAAGGTTGGAGAGTCGATCGTGATCGGAGACGACATCAAAGTCACTCTGGTCCGCATGTCGGGAAACCGAGTCTCTGTGGGAATTGAGGCGCCCGCCCATGTGCGGGTTATGCGATCGGAACTCATCGAACACGACCGTTCGATTGAATCGGGACCCGAGTCGGATTATTCCGATCGCCTGCACCTGGTAGCTCGCTAGCATGCTGTTTCAACGCAAGCGGATTTGCGTCACCGCGATTCGCCCGGAGAAGCAGACGTCCACATCCGCACCGGCTTCACGCAGCCGCTGATGATAGTTGCCATGATAATGGAGCCGTCCCTCTTCCAACCGATATTCCACCGGCAAGGGATGGGGATCCAGCGGGCAATACACAACCTCGGGCATCGTTGCGCCAGCATCGGCACAAGGAAAATTCACATTCCAGAACGCTCCAGCCGGCACTGCAGCCTCGAGCAGCACTCCGAGCACTTCTGCGGCCCATTTGCTCGTCTGCTGCCAGTCGGGCTGGACGCCGCGCCGGCGATACTGTGACAGCGCGATCCCCGGCCGTCCCATAAGGGTGGCCTCACGGACCGCCGCCACCGTGCCGCTGTGATAGACATCGGCCCCCAGATTGCCGCCATCGTTGATGCCGGACAGCACCCAGTGGGCCTGCGGATAGAAATGACTCAGCCCCACGCGCGTGCAATCCGTCGGAGTGCCATCCAGATGGTGTCGAAGGCCGCCAAGGGAAGTCAGCCTGAGCGGCCGCTCGGTCGTCACGCGATGACTGCACCCGGAGTGGTGTTCCCACGGCGCGAGGATTACGTAATCGCCCCACCGTGCGGCCGCCTGCTCCAGCGCTGCGAGGCCGGGCGCATCGATTCCATCGTCGTTGGTCAGCAGGAAGTGCATCGCGGGCGCGCCCTTAAGCATGGCTGAGGTGCCATTGGACTTTGTGCAGGGAATAAGCGACCGCGTCGATCGTCTCGTCCGACTCCAACAAGATCGGGTGGTGCAAAACCATCATGCTCTCCGCAGCCAGCCGACTTTGCCGCAGGTCTCCCACAACACGGCAGCGACGCGACGATCTTAATGCGAACCCGCGAAAGCCGGCATCCAGGGGCACGCCTTCGGCCTGTACTGCTGCCAAATAGGCCTCACGTCCGGTTGTTTCGCTCATCAGGGTGTATCGCAAACCATACTTATAGTACGCGGGCTGACAAGCGTCGGCCGCGTTGAACAGCGGCTGGCACGACTGCAGACCCTCAATTTGTCGTCGCAGGCGTTCGATGGACGCCGCCCGCGTACGATTTCGCTCGGGCAACCGCGCGAGTTGCGGCAGCAGCACCGCGGCCTGCAACTCACTCAGGGGAAATGCTTGATTTCCGCGATCGCTCCAGAGCTTGATGCGTTGATGCACATCCTCGCGCCGCGTAAGCACTGCCCCACCGCGGCCAGCAGTCAAGAGCTTGCTTCCCCCGAAGCTCAGCACGCCCGCATCTCCCCACGCGCCAGCCATTCGTCCCTGTACCATCGCGCCGGGCGCCTGGCAGGCGTCTTCCACAACTGCCAGCGAGTACGCACGGGCCGCATCCATCAACTCGGCCATCGGGACCAATCCGCCATGCAGATGGGACGCAACCACCGCCTTGGTCTTTGGACCGACGGCCGCGGATACCTGCCCCACATCGAGATTCCAGTTCTGCGGATCGAGGTCGACCAGCACCGGCCGCGCACCGAGGGCCTGGATCGCGCGGAAGTTGCCCGGAAAATCATAGCCGGCCAGGATCACTTCATCGCCAGCCGTTATGCCCACGCCGCGCAGCGCCAGTTCTACGGCTACCGTGCCGGAGCAGCACAGAGAGACCAGCGGCGTACTGAAAAAGGCTGCCAGTTCCTGGCACAACCGCTCACAATACAGGCCGTGATAGCGTCCCCAACTTCCATCGGCAAACGCTTGCTCGAGCGCTTGCCGCACCTCGTCATCCGCACGAGGCCACTCTGGCAGCGCGGCGCAAGCGCGGGGACCGCCGCTCTGCGCCAAGGGTGGGAAGTAGTCCGCCACGAATCGATAGGCTTGTGGTGAACGCGATCAGGCCTTCGTCTCCCCCTCGGCATCGTCAACCGGTCCGGGGACCTTGCGGCTGGGCTGCGACGAGCCGGGGACCTGCTCTCCAGGGCCCAGCGCCGGCGCCTGGTTGGCGCCACCGTTGGTTGCACCGTT
>JBGTDH010000697.1:0-2399 GCA_041748435.1 Pirellulales bacterium | reverse complement strand
CTTGCATTTCGAACCGCAGCTTTTTGCCCGTCAGATAGGGGCTATTGGTGATGGCGACGTCGATTTGTTGAGCAAGTCGATCATCAGCGGCCAGAGCGGTGGTGGCAGAGAGCATGGGAAAGAGTTCCAGGTGGGACGGGGCGAGCGGATTCATCAACGGCGAGCAGAGGAATTCATCGGCGATTCGCGTCCACCGCTCCAGCACGAAGATGGGAAAGGCATGCCGAATCGCAAAACGGATCCGATTGCGAGACCATTAATAATTATTCGGATCTTGCCGATCGCGATCCAGGCGCAATCCGCGTCGAAATCGGCCGCCCGCCGCCGAATCAGGGCCGCCGAATCAGGGCCCGCCGGATCAGGTTTCTTGTTCAACCGACTGGAGCCACGTGGGGAGTTCACCCGGGTCGGGCATTTCGACGACTTTCACGCGTTTGATGTGGGGATGATTCAGGACTTCGGCGAGTGCGTCGGCCGGTGGCACATCGTCCAGGTTCAACACGCCGATCGCCTCGCCACCTGGGGCGGCACCCGAGCGGCGGCCGACGGACATCTGAGCGATGTTCACCTGGTGAGCCCCGAACACCGTGCCGACGCGGCCGATGATGCCGGGCACATCGCGATGGGTGAACACCAGCAGCACGCCATCGAGATAGGCTTCCAGGCGGTACGCGCCCAACTGCACCAGCCGCACCATCTCCTGGCCGAAGATTGTGCCGGCCGCCCGATACGATTTCTCCGGCGTCACTAGCTCCGCTGAGATCACGGAGCTGAACGCCCCCATATCGGCGCGGGAATGCTCCACCAGCTCGATGCCGCGCTCCCGTAGCAATACCTCCGCGTTGACGATATTGACCGGCTCCGTGAGAAAATTCTCCAGCAAGCCGGCGGCAAAAGCGGCGCTCAGCAGGCGCGTGTCCTTGCCCGCCACTTCGCCGCGATACAGCAGCGAGCACCGCTTGGGTGTGCCGCGCTGCATCTGCGACAGCAGAATGCCCAGCCGATACGCCAGGTTCAAGTAACTGCGCAGACCGGCCAGCTTCTGCGGATCGAGCGCCACCATGTTCACGGCGTGCTTGATGGCGCCGGTGGTGAGGTAATCGACCAGCAACCCGCATCCCTCGACCGCCACATTCGTCTGTGCTTCCTCCGTGCTGGCGCCTAAGTGCGGCGTGCAGAGCACCCCCGGCATGCCAAACAGCGGACTGTCGGTGCAGGGTTCCGTGACAAAGACATCCAGCGCCACGCCCGCCAGCTTGCCGGACTTTAACCCTTCGACCAGAGCGGCCTCATCGTAGATGCCGCCGCGGGCACAATTGATGAGCCGCGCGCCGGGCTTGAGCATGCCCAGCTCGCGCGTGCTGATCAGGTGCCGCGTCTCGTCGGTCAGCGGCGTGTGGACCGTGAGGTAATCGATCCGCGGCAGCATCTCATGAACGGCGGGGCAGAGCTCGATGCCCAGCTCTTTGGCTCGCTCGGGCGAGAGGAAGGGATCGTAGCCCAGCACGCGCATCTCGAACGCTTTTGCCCGTTTGGCCACGGCCAGCCCGATGCGGCCCAATCCCACGATGCCCAAGGTCTTGTCGGCCAACTGGGCGCCCATGTACTTGTTGCGATCCCAACGATGCTCGATCAGGCTTTGATAGGCGGGCGCGATGTTTCGGGAGAGGGCCAGCATCATGGCGAACGAATGCTCGGCCGTGCTCACCGTGTTGCCGGCTGGTGTGTTCATTACCACCATACCCAGACGCGTGGCGGCTTTGAGGTCGATGTTATCGACGCCCACGCCCGCGCGGACGATGGCCTTCAGCCGGCGGTTGCCGGCCAGCGATTCCGCCGTGATCTTCACTCCGCTGCGACAGATGGCGCCATCGAACTGCGCGAGCGCCTCGCGCAGTGCGTCGCCTTTCAAGCCCGTGCGAACTTCGTAGGACAAACCCGGCGCCGCAGCCAACAGGTTAAGGCCCTCTTGAGCCAGCGTGTCGAGAACAATGACTTGGGGCATGAGGTTCTAGCTCTCCAGCATTTGGCACACGTGCGGCTCGCGATCGACCTTGGGCAGCACCTGCGGCTGGTACACCGTCACAAAGGCATGTGCCGTGCGATGCACTTCCCACGCCTGCTTGGTTTCCCAATGCTCGTGCAGCAGGAAGCGGCGGGGATCGGTCTCGGAGTGATACACCTCAAACCGCACACATCCCGGCTCCAGCCGCGAGAGCCGCTGCTGCTCGGTCAACAACTCGCGAATCTTCGGCACATCAGCCGCGTCTTTAACCGTGAGCCACACATTGAGTTGATGCATCGTTTCCCTCGTTACTTGGCGGCAGTCAAGGCTGGCGTGCGTGTCGCGGCCTGGGCTTCGGACAGCACGCGGCTGGCCGCGGCCACGCCAGACCCCA
>JBGTDH010000696.1:0-5905 GCA_041748435.1 Pirellulales bacterium | reverse complement strand
AGGAAAACCGCGGATGGCGCGGATAGGAGCGGATGACGCGGATCAGGAGGTAGTGGTTTCATTGTTTGTTCAACTCTTTTATCCGCGAAATCCGTCGATATCAGCGTCATCCGCGGTTTGCTTTAGTTTGTAGTCGTCACTTGCTTAGAAACACCGGGCTGGCCACCACGGCTTCCAGAATCGAACGGAAGCCGTAGTTCTGCGCGGCCGCCTGTTCCACAATATCGTCGATCGCCTGGCGGTCGGCAAAGGAAATCGGGGCGCCGGTGCCATAGACCAGGAGTTTCTCGGCCACGTTGCGGGCCAGCTGCTGCGGCTGTGCCACGATTAGCGTGCGGAACTCGTCGACATCATCAAACTCGCGGCCATCGGGGAGTGTGTAGCTGGCATCGATTTGCGAACCCGAGCTGCGTTTGCCGCCGACGAGTTGCACGTAACGATCCCGCCAGCGGCCAGCCGGGTCGAAGTTTTCCAAGGCGAAGCCGGGAGGGTCAATCTTCACATGGCAGCTCGCGCACTGGGCCTGCGAGCGGTGCTTAACCAGCATCTCGCGGATGGTCTTCGCGCCGCGGATATCCGGCTCGATGGCGGGCACGTTGTCCGGCGGCGGAGGAATCGGCTGGCCCAAGAGCCGCTCGGAAACCCACACGCCCCGCACGACGGGCGAGGTGTTCGAGCCGTTGGCCGTGACCTTCAGAATCGCCCCTTGCGTGAGTACGCCGCCGCGATGGTGCTCCGGCAGCAGCGTCACGCGGCGCAGTTCGTCGCCCGTCACGCCGTCGATGTCGTAGAAGCGGGCCAGGCGGCTGTTCAAGTGGGTGAAGTCTGAACTGATGAGATGCGACACGCTCAGATTGTCCCGCAGCATGGTCTCCAAATAAGCGTGCGTTTCGGCCAGCATGGCGTTCTGAACGATGGCATCGAAATCGGGGTACAGCTTGCCGTCCGGCTCCGTGAAATCGATCTGATCGAGATCCAACCATTCGTCGGCGAAGTCCTGCAGGAAGCGCCGGCCACCGGGGCCTTCGAGCAAGCGTCGCGTTTGCTCTCGCAGGGTTGCCGAATCGCGCAGTTTGCCCGCGGCGGCCAGATCGGCAAGTTGTCCGTCGGGCGTGCTGCCGGCGAGCAGATAACTCAACCTCGCGGCCACGGCGTATTGGTCCAGGCGTCCCGGCCGCTCCGTGAGATACAAGAACCGCGGCGAGCAGAGAATCGCTCGATAGCCGGCCCGCAGCGCGGAGACAAACTCTTGCCCTTCGTCGAGAGCAGACTGCGTGACGGCCAAGTAGCCGGCCAACTCGTCTTCGGTCACAGGCCGGCGGAAGGCTTGGCGGGCCAGCGTCTCTAACAAGCGAGCTGCGTCTTCACGAGGCGACTTGGTTACCAGAGTTCCGCGGTTCTTGTCTGGCTGTATTTGCAGATCGCCCAGCAACAAGCTTCGCACGCCGGCATTGTCTGGCCCGCGATGAAATCGCTCCATCGTGACGCGTTCCAGGGCAATGCCCGGTAAGTTCTGCGACTCACCTTCGCCGGTGCCAACCTGGCCACCATTAAAGCGCCCGCGTTTCAGCGTGATGTCGCCGGGGCGAATCTCGAGCATGTGCCCCTTGGGGAGCCAGGCCTCGAACTCGATCTCTTTGGCCTCCGGACCTGCCTCGAAGGCGCCGACCCAGGCTAACAGGGGCGCGCTGGAGACGCACAGACCCGTGCGAGCGGTAGCCCACACGCCGCCCGTCTCCGGCGGCTTGAGGCCCGCGGCCCGCACGCAAAATCGATACCAGCCGTTGTCCGGCGCGATGGTGGCCGGCAAGCGTCCGTAGAAAATCAGCCCGGACGACCAGACCACCGCTTGGCCATCGCGCATCTCGGGCTCGCGCGTGCGCTGGCGGGAATTGCGGCGGGCCACCCCCTCGGCATCGAAGTCTCGCTGATACTGATCTTCCGGCGATAGCGCGCGTCGGAAGGCTTCGTCCAGCGCCAGATCGACCACGGCCAGGTGCCGCTCGAGTTGGAAGTGGGACATCGATTGCTGATCGGCGACGGTGGAAAACTCGGTGGAGTTGGCCTCCTCCGGGAGCTGATCTGCCAGCGGGATGTCGATTCCTAACAAGTCTTGCAGCGATCGTTCCAGTTCTCTGCGCGTCAGCCGGCGGCCGCGCACTCGGCCTAGCTGCTCATCCTCCGAACGCTGCACATTCCGCAGCCAATCGCCTGTGTGCTTCAGAAACTCGGCCCGCTGTTGTGGCTGCGGCGGAGCGGCGTCGGCCGGAGGCATTTCGCCATCTAGGACGCGATCGTGGATCTGAACCCAGCGTCTTTGCGCCACCGACGATTTCGAGTCTGCCGACAGCACGGAGAGATCCAAGCCCGCCTCGGCCGCGGCGCCCTGATGACATTCGAAACAATGTTTGCGGAGGAAGGAGGTGGCGTCTGCAGTCAGCTGCCTTGATTGAGGTGGCTCACCGTGAAGCGGCCGCTTGGTGACAGCCAACAGCATCAGCAGTAGACCGCAGCGAACGAAGATCGATAAGGATGAGCACATCGGCCAAACCAAAGGTGGCGGGGGAAACGCTCGCCCGCGGCGGCGTTAACAAGGGCAGGACTTTGATTATAGCTCCCGCCGATGGTTTGAGGAAAGCCCGCCGAGTTAATTGCCCCGCGTTTGGAACACGACGCTTTCGATCAGCGCGGGGTTGGTGGCGATGCCGTTGCCGCCGTAGATGGTGGGTTGGCCCTGCCAATCGGTGAACACGCCGCCGGCGGCTACCAGAATGGGCAGTAAGGCGGCCGCGTCCCAGACGTGCATGCGAGGATCGACCATGAGATCGGCTCGCCCGGTGGCCACGAGCAAATAGCCGTAACAATCGCCCCAGGTGCGCACGAGTTTTGTGCCGCGGCTGAGCGACGCAAACGTGTCGAAGCGGCCTACTTTGTAAAAGCCGTCGACCTCGGAGGTGCAGAACAGGGCATCTTCGAGCCGATCGCAGGTGCTGACCCGCGCGGGCTGCGGCGGGGCGCCCTGCCGAACATACCAGGCTTCCTCTCCCGCCGCGGCATACACGGTTTCTTGCGACGGCGGGATGTGGATCACGCCAATCACGCTGGTCTGCTGGTATTCCACGCCGATGAGTGTGCCATACAGAGGCACGCCGTAAATGAACGATTTCGTGCCGTCGATCGGATCCAGAATCCAGCGGTAGCCGCTCGTGCCGGGTTGCTCGCCGAACTCCTCACCCAGAATGGCGTCGTGCGGGAAGGACGCTTGAATCCGCTGACGCAAATGTTGCTCGCTGGAGCGATCGGCAATGGTCACGGGCGAATCGTCGGCCTTGCGCTCGACGTTGTAGTTGCCGCGGCCAAAGTAGCGCAGCGTAATTTCGCCCGCTTCGGCCGCGATAGCGATCGCCAGATCCCGGCGAGCGAGGACTTCCTGCGAGATCATAAAGCGTTTACTTCTTGTGCCGAACGATCAATCGTCCTGTTGTAATCGACCGATCGCGTCGAAGCAAAACAGACCCTTCCGTCTGTGAAGTTCATCAGCCTGCGCGAGCGCCGTTTGCACGTGTTTCAAGATCCGGAAGGATCTGCGAGAGCTTAAGATCCGCCAGGTCGCGCCGAATGTTCACGGTCACGGCTTCCAGCGCATGCTGTAAACAGGGTTGATCGGCGGCGGGTTGCGCTACCTCAAACGTGACGGGACCTTCTACCGCTTCGATGATGTCGAGCAGGGAGATGTCATCCGGACTGCGGGCTAGTGTATAGCCGCCGATCACGCCGCGGGTGGAGCGCAGCAACCCATGCGCAACGAGGTTGCGCAGAATCTGCAAAAGAAAACGATCGGGCATGCCGCCGCTTTCGGCGAGCCGCTTGGAAGGGACGGGCGCATCGCTGTTGGCCCCGCCGAGCTGGCAGGTGGCTTGGAGTGCGTAGAGCACAGTGCGTGAGAGTTTCATATCCGTGGCGGCCGCCTAGGTGGGTAACTGCGGCCAGGAGGGTACGTTTTGACAAGGCGGCGCATGAGCGCCGGCACGTAGGTGCTTCGCGCGTTTCGTCCCGCGCGTATTACCACTGCTAAGCAAGCACCGTGCCTCAGGCCAAGAAACCCTCACTCAGCAGAGTGAAAGCAGGGAGCTGGCCTTCTCCCCTTTTATCTCGCCTGCGACTTATCAGTTATCTGGCCATGCATCGATCAAGCTGACCGATAGACAGCCAAGGCAACTCGTTCGTTTTGCGTCCGCTTGAACTTGTTTGTCGCAAGCGAACACACCGCCGGAGGTCGTCAGGAGACGTTGCGCACAAATCGCACAAGATGTCAAAACAGCCTGCGCTCTGTTCAGCGCAACGCCCCTTGCTGTTCGCCTTCTGCACAGCAGAAGGATGCGTGAAAGCTAACAGATGCTAACTGAATGTCAACAAACTCGTAGCACTAAGTGGGATTGAATACACTGCTGCACACTTGAGTATTGCCCGCGTTTTTGGATCCGCGAGCGATTCAAGCGGAGCTGCTGACGGGCTCGCTCGCGGATTCATTCGTAGGCTGCTCTTTGCGGAATGTCTCGCGCAGCAACAAGCCGGCCCCGCAGACTAAGAGACTGTCTGCAATGTTAAACACGGGCCAATCGAATCGCTTGTACTGGAAATGAATCCAGTCGCGGACGGCAAACACGGGATCACCCACCTGATGGCCGGCGGTGGCGAATTCCCAAGTGAGGCCGGGAAATCCGAGACGATCGTAAAGGTTGCCCAGGATGCCCGCCATGATGGCGCCCAGCGCCACGGTGAGCCACAGGTCCCGAGCCGCCCCGCGCGCGAACAGCCAATAGACAATCCACACGCCGGCGACAAACGAGAGCGCGGCAAACAGAAAGGTGAAGCCCTGCCCCACACCAAACAGCGCGCCTTCGTTCAGGCTCGTCTCCAACGAGAGCACGTCGCGCACAATCCAGATCGTATCGCGGGGCGGATATCCGAGCCGGCCGAAGATCCAGCTCTTGGTAGCCAGATCAATGACACATCCCAGCCCGGCGATTGCCAGGAAGATGACTAACCGGCTGCGTGGCACGTCCCGCATAAACACCCTTGCAAAATCCAAAGTTCGTAGTGCCGGCTTCAGCCGGAAGAACCGCCGAAAGGCGGGACTACGAGCCCATCATTGCCATCTGCCGTTGTACGGCAGCTTGCTGGCGGTGTCGAGAGAGATTGCGGCCTCGTGTTTTCACAGCTTGATGCCAAGGTGCTTCACGAGGAACGCATATTGATCGGCGATCTCTTCGATCTGCTTGCTGGTGGGCTTGCCCGCCCCGTGGCCCGCGCGGGTCTCGATGCGGATCAGCACCGGGTTCTCTCCTTGATGGGCGTGCTGCAACGCGGCCGCAAACTTAAAGCTGTGACCCGGCACCACGCGATCGTCCGTGTCGGCCGTCGTGACCATCGTGGGCGGGTACGCCGTGCCTGGCTTCAGGTTGTGATACGGCGAGTACGCGTACAGCGCGGGAAACTCCTCCGCCACATCGGCCGAGCCGTAGTCGTCGACCCAGTAGCGGCCGGCCGTGAACTTGTGAAAGCGCAGCATGTCCATCACACCCACCGCCGGCAGGCACGCGCCGAACAGATCGGGGCGCTGCGTCATGACCGCGCCGACGAGCAGCCCGCCGTTGGAGCCCCCCTGCACGGCCAGCTTCTTGGAGCTGGTGTACTTGTTGTCGATCAGCCACTCGGCGGCGGCGATGAAATCGTCGAAGACGTTTTGTTTGTGGCTCTTGATGCCGCCTTTGTGCCAGGCATCGCCGTATTCGCCGCCGCCCCGCAAGTTGGCCACGGCATACACGCCTCCCAGTTCCATCCACAGAGCGCGGCTCGTGCTGAAGCCCGGCGTGAGAGGAATGTTGAACCCGCCGTAGCCGTA
>JBGTDH010000695.1:0-7511 GCA_041748435.1 Pirellulales bacterium | reverse complement strand
GAGGCATCATGCAAATCACAACCGATCATGGTAACCTTGCTCATGGCCAGTCCTCGCTGAAAGAGTTTTGATCCAACACTTAAAGCGAGTGTACTGGCCTTTCTCGCTTCCGACCGCCTCTACATGATGACTCTGCGTGATACTCTTCCGACGAACTATCAACACGCGCTGCCGCTCTGCCGAACCTCTTAAGGTCTGGACCGGCCACGTCTCTGTGGTGATTGAGGCTCAGCGACACGTACGACCGCCAGGAATTCTAGCACCGCCGCCGCCAACGCTTCCCCGGCTTCCGAAGCTGCCGTGCCAAGGTCTGACAAACCCTGTCATGCACCCGGCCTCGTAGCCAGTTGAAACCGGCGGCGTAGCGGCCATAATTGAGAAGGTCCCCTCCGCTTTCGTTCCCGGCCGCAAGATTTTGGCATGTCCGAACTTCACGATACGCTTGACGTTTCCTTCTCCGTGCCGGCGAGGCATCGGCTGCGGTTCACGCACGATGTGTTGGGCGCCGATCAGCAGGTGCTGGCCGATCTGCTCGAACCCTCCGGAGAAGCGCCGGCCAAAGTGCAGTTCTGGCTGGACGAGCACGTCGCGCAGGCCCGCCCCGATCTGCATCACAAATTGTGGGCCTTTCTCAAGACGCACGGCCGCCGTGTGACCAGTGCCGGCAACGTGCAGATCATTCCCGGCGGCGAGGCGGTGAAGAACGACGTACACATCGTCGAGCGAATGCTCAAGGTGTTTAACGCCGCCGATCTGGATCGCCGCAGCTACGTCGTCGTCATCGGCGGCGGCGCCGTGCTGGACGCGGTGGGCTTTGCCGCGGCCATTGCCCATCGCGGCATCCGCCTGGTGCGGCTCCCGACCACCACGCTGGCCCAGGCCGACTCGGGCATCGGCGTGAAAAACAGCATCAACCTGTTCGGCAAGAAGAACTGGATCGGCACCTTCGCGATTCCTTGGGGCGTCGTCAACGATGCCGAACTGCTCAGCACGCTTTCCAATCGCGATTTCATCTGCGGCTTCTCGGAAGCGGTGAAAGTTTCCTCGCTCCAGGACGCTGCGATGTTCGACGAGCTCTGCCAAACGGCGTCCCGCATTCGCCAGCGCGACATGACTGCCGCGCGGCCCATGATTCGCGCCTCGGCCGTGTTGCACTTGAACCACATCACGCGGGGCGGCGATCCGTTCGAAGCCAACGAGGCGCGGCCCTTGGACTTCGGCCACTGGTCGGCCCACAAGCTCGAGGTGATGAGCGATTTTTCGCTGCGCCATGGCGAAGCCGTGGCCATCGGCGTGGCGATCGACACGCTCTATTCCTCGCGCGTGCATGGCCTGCCGCGCGAAGACGCGCAGCGCGTACTCACTTGCCTGCGCGAACTGGGCTTCATGCTGCACCATCCCGTCCTGGCCGATTCCAACACTCTGTTCGCCGGCTTGGAAGAGTTCCGCCAGCATCTGGGCGGCCGGCTCACGCTGACCATGCTGGCGGCCATTGGCCGGGCCATCGACGTGCATGAGATCGACCGTTCCGAAATGGCCGCTGCCATTGAGGAAGTGGCCGAGTTCGCCCGCACCGCCACAGTGCGATGACGTCGCGCGCAATGACGGCCTGGGATCGGCTCAACCGGCAGATCGTGGCTTGCGAGGCTTGCCCGCGGCTGCGGAAGTATTGTGCCGAAGTGGCGCGCGTTCGGCGTCGGGCCTACGCCGCCGAAGAATACTGGGGCCGCCCCGTTTCCAACGTCGGAGATCCTGCTGCGCGGCTGCTGATCGTAGGCCTGGCCCCCGCCGCGCACGGCGCCAATCGCACCGGCCGCATGTTTACCGGAGATCGCAGCGGCGAGTGGCTCTATCGCGCCCTGCACGAGGCGGGCTACGCCAATCAGCCGACCTCCGTTTCGATCGACGACGGCCTCACGTTGACCGATTGCGCCATCACGGCCGCCTGCCATTGTGCCCCGCCGGACAATAAGCCCACGACGGAAGAACTGGCGACGTGCAGCGATTGGCTGCGGCAGACCATCGACCTCGTACCCGCGCGCGTGTACCTCGCGCTGGGCCAGATTGCCTGGAACGTGCTCGTCGCCGAGTTGCGTCGCCGCGCCTGGCACACCGGCCGCGTCCCAAAGTTCGGCCACGGTGCGATCGTTCCCCTTTCCTTCAACCGCCACCTCGTCGGCAGCTACCACCCCAGCCAGCAAAACACCTTCACCGGCAAACTCACGCGTGAGATGTTGGCGGAAGTGCTAAGCTCAATCCGCAAACTGACCGACACCTGTTAGAGACCGAACATCTCGGTGAATGCCTGGGCCACGGCGGCGGGGTCGCGGGTGAAGCGCCAGGTGATCAGGCCGCAGAGGAGCAGGCCGATCAGCACGAAGGATACGCCGGCGGGGTTGGGGGAAACCTCGCGACGCCGCAGGACTTGCGCAAGGGCACCTTCGAGCAGCTTCCACCCCCGATAGCTCTGCCGGCGACCCACCGAAATCAGCGAGACGCTCTTCAGCGGCACGAACTCGTCCAGCGAGAGTTCCACGTTAAGCGACGGCAACACCACGCTGCTCCCCGCCCAGTGTGCCTGCGGATCCAACGGGCCAATCGCCTCGGCCAGAACTTCGCGGGCATCTTCCAGCGTCAGGTTATGCAGTGAGATGCGAGGCCGCTCGGCCAGCATGGCCAACGTCAGGGTCGAGAGATACAACGACGCCACGAGCGACCAGAACAACCCCATATGATCGACAAACGGCACCGCCAGGTGCCGGGCCAGAAAGAGTTCCACGGGGCCAATCAAGATCAGCCCGGAGACGGCCACCCCCAATGCCGCAATGTCCCGCGCGGCCGTAGTCAGAAACGGACGGCGGGCCAGATTCAGACAGCCCATTAAGAGCAGGTAGATAGCCAACGGCCCCAGGGCAATGCACAAACGCAGGGGATCCATGCGACTCTTCTTTGCTCGATTTGTGCAGCCATGTCTGTTTCGCCCGTGCATGAGAGCCGCCCTCGGCCACGGATGCAAGGGGTGTTGCGTTCTGACATAATGCGCTGGCAATAGGAATAGGCAACACAGCTTTCACCTTCTGGGCATCTTCGCGTTGTTTGCCGCCGGCGCCGGACTGATGCTCCGCTCCTACCGCGGGCATCCACGACCAACCGTAACGGCTGGCTCGAATGCCACGACCGCCGACGAACGCGTAGAACCACCCGCTTAGCTGGTTTAGCTCGCCGATCGCAGCAGGTATCCGCGCGCTCCCACTTTTTTCCGGATGAATCCGCTCTTTTCCAGCTTATTGAAGACGTAGCGCACTTTCCGAGAGAACGCATCGAATTGCTCGATGCCTCCCGGCGCGCCGGCGCCCTCGTACCACAGGGAATAGCTGGCCAGCTTCGCACTGACAGTCTTCGCCTTGGCGTAGTGATTAAAACGGAACACCACGCCCAAGACATG
Organism: Pirellulales bacterium; assembly: GCA_041748435.1. GTDB lineage: Bacteria > Planctomycetota > Planctomycetia > Pirellulales > JBGTDH01 > JBGTDH01. The sequence goes on along the minus strand of JBGTDH010000695.1, from coordinate 4,066 downwards.
TTTTGACAGGGGGTCCAGCACGTCGAACTTCGGGCCCAGCAGGGCTCGCAGTTCGGTCAGATATCCGCGACTCATGAGCACGCGATCGGCAAGGTAGATCGGGTAGTTGGCGGTACTGGCCATGTGACGATGAATGAGCTGTGATCTTTCCAACTCCAGCAGCGCGCTGAAGTGATTGTTGTCCGGCGTCAACAAGATGGTGTACTCAAGTTTCTCGTTGGCCCACTCCGATTTCATCAAGTAGGAGAGTACGAGCTTCTGCTCTTTCGTCGGGGCGTTGCCCTGCAATCGTTCCTCGATGTAGCCATCGAAGGAGTGAAACAATCGCTCCATGCGCTCGTCGAGCAATCGTCCTGTACATAGGTAGAGCCCGACTTCCTCCGAAAGCAAACGGTAATAGGGCAAGTCCATCTGATCCTGAAGACTCAGATTGACCAAGGTGGCCATGCCAATGCCGCGACCTTCCCACTTGCGGAAAACCCGCAGCACATCCGCCAGCTTCGGGTTGCGAGGCTTTGCCTCGGGCAAGATCCTGCGCACGGGAATCGGATCGTCCGGCGCTTCGATCAACAGCCGCTTGCGAAACGTCCCCGGATTTCGGATGGCAATGTGCTGCCCCGGTTTGATCGCCAGAATGACCTGGCGATCGATGGCATAGTCTCGGTGGGCCAGCGCGTTATTGACCGTTTCCCGCAAGAGAGCGCCCGGATATTGCGGTTGACTGGTTCCTCCGTCGTGGGCCGTCACTCCGACCTGAATATTGCGCAGCAGATATCCCAGCCCCGCCTCCATAAGTTGCAGTACGTTGTCGATGAAATCCTGCTTGTCATGCACAACCCGCGCGGCGGGGTCGGTGTTGTCGGTTGGTTGCGGAACGTCGACATAACCGTGCAGGTGGCTGCGAAAACCCAGGCAATCGCCGGGGTGCCGGGCGCAGACCAAAGCGCCTAAGACCGTGACCGCTCCATCCTTCACGAAGCATCGCCGCTCGAGAAAGGGCCTCGCTTGCTCCAAGTCCGATTTCATCGTCTCCACGGGTACCGGCTGGTTGAGTTGAAAGATGAACTGATTTAACTTCGTCAGATCCAGGTTCGACTCGGTAAGTCCGGGCATGGGCTGCAGCTCACGCGCGTGCGCAGCTTCTTCCTTGAATTCCTGTTGCGATTCGATCTCCGCGTCCGAAATCTTGTGGTCTCCTGTGAGCTGGCGCTTGTAGGCAACTCCCTTGTAGAAGGCGAACTTTCGTTCCGCCGGCAACTCATCGACGTAAATCACGGCCACGCGCCCGCCGGGCACGTCACGCAATCGCATCGGCGGAAAGCGATCGGTCAGATCCTGCACGACCCCGTCCCGATCGGTAAACAGCCGCGAGATCTCCTTCCGGTTGGGCTCCGCGTGTTCCCGCCAGCCGCTCAACACGTAGTGACGAGCCGGTCCTTCACCCTCCTCGCTCACCCCCAGAATTACAATGCCGCCGTGGGTGTTAAGAAAAGCGTTGATGCTCTTATGCATCTCCCGCCACTCCCCGCCTACCGCCGGCACCGGCTTGATCTCGAGTGCCTCCGTTTCCAAGTCGACGAAACGGCCTTGCTGAATCAAGTTCGAGAGTTTGTGCAGGATCTGGTCGACGAAATCCATAGTCTGCTACAGGTAGCGCTCCAAGATGCGGCGGCTATGCGCGTCGAGGCGGGTCCAGTCGGGGATCAGGTAGCGGATGCCTTGATCGTCGCGAATCACGGCCCGCTTTTCCCCCAGCCGGCGGACATCTTCGGAGTTCTTCAGCACCAGTTGCGTGCGGCCGCGGTCGGTCTCAATCTCCCATTGTGTCGGCTCCGAGCGCCCGGCGACGCTCAGAATACGCTTCACGACCGGCACAAATTCGCGGCGAGCGAGGTCTTTCTCCAACAGCTCGCGTGTGGCATCGGGCAGAGCGGCCAGATCGTCGATGCACAACAGCTCGCGGCCTTCGGCATCGCACAAGCAGATGAAATGACCGGGATCGGAAATGGGGAACGCGCGGATTGGCTCGACGCCCGTGAACTTGCGGCCGATCGCGTCGACCAGCACCAGGCGGCCCCAGGCATCGTGATGCAGCTCGAAATCGCCCACGACGGAAGGCGAGCGCGGCGCGAACGCCTCCTCGCGCGGCACACCGGCGTCTCCGCTTCCCCGGTGATAACCGGCACGCGCGGCGGTTCCGCCGGCGGCGATCTCGGCCACGGCCGCTTCCGGCACTTCGGCCATTTCCTCTTGGGCGTGATACAAACGCGAGTAGAGGCCTTCCTGCTCGAGCAAGGCGTCGTGCGTTCCCTCTTCCACCACGCGGCCGCGTTGCAACACCACCAGCCGGTCTGCTTTCCGCAGCGTGCTCAGCCGATGCGCGATGGCGATGGTGGTGCGCCCCTGGATCAGGTTGTCCAGCGCCTGCTGAATCTCGCGCTCCGTCTCCGTATCGACCGAGCTCGTGGCCTCGTCGAGTATCAGAATCCGCGGGTCGATCAACAGCGCGCGGGCAATCGAAATCCGCTGCCGCTCGCCGCCGGAGAGCGATTGGCCCCGCTCGCCGACGAGCGAATCGTAGCCATCGGCCAGCCGCAGGATGAACTCATTGGCTCGCGCGGCGCGGGCCGCCGCCACAATCTCGCCATGCCGGGCCTCGGGACGGCCATAGGCCACGTTCTCGGCAATCGTGCCAAAGAACAGGAACGGCTCTTGCAGCACGATGCCAATGTGGCGGCGATACTCGCTCGTGGGAAAGTCGCGGATGTCGTGGCCATCGACGAGAATCGCCCCTTCGGCCACGTCGTAGAACCGGCACACCAGGTTTACAATGGTGCTCTTGCCGGCGCCGCTGGGTCCGACCAGGCCGATCATCTCGCCCGGTTGAATCGAGAGCGACAGGCCGTCGATGACCGAGCGGTTGCCGTAGCGGAACGACACGTCGCGAAACTCGATCCGCCCGCTGATGTTGCCCGGATGGACGGGACGCAGCGGCTCGGCGATGCTCGGCTCGCGATTCAGAATCTCAAAGATGCGCTGCGCGCTCACCGCCGCGCGTTGCGTGGCGTTTAGCATGCGGCTCATCGATTCCAGCCGCACGTAAAAGCGGCCGATGTACGCCAGAAACATCACCAACGTGCCGGCCGTAACGCGATGGTTAAAGACCTGGTAAATGCCGAAGGCCCACACGACCAGCAGGCCCGCCTGATTCAGCAAGCCCACCAGCGGCCAGAAGAAAGTCCACACGGCGTTGACGCGGTCGTTGGCGGCCACCACGTGATCGTTGGCTTGCCTGAACCGCTCCGCTTCGCGGTTCTCTTGGGCAAAGGCTTTCACCACGCGAATGCCGGGAATGGTGTCGGCCAGCACGCTGGTCATTTCGCCCCAGGCCCGGCCCCCTTTGGAGAAGCCGGCCTGCAATCTCTCGCGCACGCGAAAGATCAACCAGGCGATGATCGGGAAGGGGAGCAGCGTGGCGATCGCCAGCAGCGGATCGTACGACAACAGCACCGCTGCCGTGCCCAGGATCATCAGGCAATCGGTGCTGAAATCGACCAGGCTATCGGACAGGAACGTGCAGATGCGGTCCGTGTCGCTGGAGATGCGGCTCATCAGGTCGCCCGTGCGCTTGCCGCCGAAGAATTCCAGCGACAGCTTCTGCAGATGGGCGTACGTGGCGTTGCGCAAATCGGCGCTGATGCGCTCGCTGACCCAGGCCATCACGGCGCCTTGCGCCCAGCCCAGCAGCCAGGCGGCAATCGACGCCAGCGCCAGACCCCCCAGATACCATTTGACCAATCCAATGCGGTGATCGTTGTGCTGCTGCACGTCCGCCAGTCTTTGAGCTTCCTCGGCCGGCGGGAGATTAAGCTGCTGAACGTCTTCAACCTGCTTCTCGTAGGAGCTGAGCACATCGTCGAACAGCGGCTTCGTTAGATACGGCGGCACCAGACCGGCGGCCGTAGCGGCCAGCGTGAGCAGAAAGCCCGTCACAACCAGTCCCATGCGGCCGCGAGCGAACCGCCACAAGCCGAACAGAGTGGTGGCGCGCGGCGACTCGACCGCG
>JBGTDH010000694.1:0-2729 GCA_041748435.1 Pirellulales bacterium | reverse complement strand
GTCGTCGATCTGGCCTGCTCCTCTCACAATGCGATGTGGGAGAGGAACCGGTTGCTGATGTTCGACGCCTCGGTTGAGTGGCTCACCAACGGGACCGTGCAAGGCCAGTCCAGCGGCGAGTTGCGGCTTGGCTACTAGGCGCTTACATCCTCTTCGCGGTCAGTTTGCGCTCACCGGCCCAGGGGCCGTCGCCGTTGGCGGTGCGAGTGAACTCAAAGGCGTCGGCGCGGACCTCGCCTTTGTAGTGGAACGTCGCGGCATTGCCGCCGAAATCGAAGGTCACGTCAAAGGAGATCGTGTCTCCCGCGACCTTGCCGTTGGCGATGGCCACGTCTCCGGTGAAGTCGTTGCCGGTTGTGCCGGTCAACTTGTCGCCTTCGGCCTTGAGGTTAAAGGTCAGAGTGAAGTCGCCTTGCGGTCCTTGGACCACGGCCGACCACTTGCCGGTCGCGTCGGCTGCCAGGGCGGGAATCGCAACGGCGAACAGAACCAAAGCGAGGATTAGCTTTTTCATATGAGATCTCCAGGCCAATGATGCGGATGATAGCACCGGGCCAGAGGGGAGAGAAGGCTCAAGCCCGAGATTTGACAGACCCTTAACCATGAGCGTCGCGGTCCATCCCCGTAACATTCACAGCAAGATTCCCTATGCTTGAAGCTTAAGCAAGGCGTAACCATACATCTCTTTATTCGGCCTAATAGGATGGGGGACGCGGGTACGTCCACTGGGGGTGCAGTGCATGGCGCTGTGCGGGTTTGTCGGCAGAGCGCTGTCCGCGGCGCTGGTTGTTGTTAGCGCGCTGCAGGGCCAGGCGCCTTCGGCGGTTCAAGTCGTTCGACTGACGAACCAGTCCATTTTCCCCGAGGCTATCGAGGATGATGCGCTGGCGTTCGTCTGCGCGGACGATCCGGCGGCGCTTTCTGGATTCTTCGCCGAAAAGAGACTGCCCTTTGAGTCGGCATTGGTTCGCCCGTGGGAAGGGCGCAAGAGCTGCCACGTCTACTACGAGCCGACGCTGAAAGGCTTTCGCGCGTCGCGCGATAACGCGCCGATTCAGGGTCTCTACGTGGCCATCCAACCGACCAATTTTTTCGCCCGCAGCGCCATGCCTGGCTACAACTTGGAGATCGCCAAGACGGTGCTTGGGCGGCTGCCGCGCGAGACCCAGGTGCGCGTCGGGATCGCGGGGAACTTCGAGGAGGAGTTCTGGGCCCCTGCGGCGGAGAGCCATTTCGGCGGATTGCCTCACGAGTTTTCGTTCTTCGCGACCGACTCCGATGAGATGCAGCCGTGGGCTCAGGACCACATGAAGGCAGGTCAGCTCAACGGACAGCCGCGTACATTGACCCCGCGCCGCCTTTTTGAAGGCGATCCCGAACAAGGCGAGCAGACGCGGGGCTTGTTGACGCGTCTGGGGCAAGGCGGCTTCGTGCGGTCCAAGTTGTCGTGGGAGGGCGGCGGAATCCAATTCGTAGCCAACCCCAAGAACCCGAGTCAAACGATTATCGCAGTGGGTTTGAGACGGTATTGGGGCCCAGCGCTGACCGAGGCGGAGTACGTCTACGTGCTGCGGGTCGAGTTCGGGGCGGACATCGTCCTCAACCTCAACCAAACGGGCGCTCATGCAGACTACGTGACGGCTCTCTTCCCCCAGGACAATACCGTGCTGGTCTCGACCATTGTGCTTAACAATCCGGACCTTGCCCGCGCGGCGGCCTTCCATCTCTTGGACTCGTTCGGCGAGAAGAAGCCAGCGGAGTTTCGCCGTTTGGCCTCGCTGTTGGCGGAGTGGGACGGTTCGCTCACTGGCAGACCCGCTCCGATCGTCAACGCGATATCGGCGGCACAGATGGCACTGGACCGGCCGCCTCCCGAGAACGATCCGAAGCTGGACGTGCTGGTCGGGGCGTATGTGGCACGGAATTGTCCGGGCCGGCCGGGCGAATGCTTCGCCGCCCAAAACGAGATGCTTCGCCAGGACCCCGAGTTGTTGCGCCGCGCGGCAACGCATCTGGTGGGATTGCAGGCGCGGGCGGAACTGCGGCGAGTGCTGTTGGGAGTGATCTCGGATCAACTCTCGCCGGCGATGCCCAAAGAGCAGGCGGTCTTAGACCAGGCAGCCAAGCAGCTTGAATCCTGGGGTTTCCGCACGGTGCGCGTGCCGCACCTGACCAGCGGCGGCGAACTGCGCATCAGCTACATCAACGGGTTGCTGTTCGACCGGCGGTACTTCATGCCCTCGCTGGGGCTGGGTCGCTTTGAAGAACGCCTGGTCTCTAATCTCCGCGACGACCTTGAGGGCCGCTACGAGATTATTCCCGTCGACGCACATCGCGTGCTGGCCATGAACGGCGGGTTGCACTGCGTGTTCGGCATCACCCGGGAAATCGAGAAGTAGGAAGTTAGCTATTGACTGATATAGGTATCAAGTGATATCTATATCAGTCAAGACCATGGCTGACCCGAATCCCGAAACGCTACTTCCGCTGAAGGCCAACTGGTTCCATATCCTGCTGTGCCTTGTGGGGCAAGAGCAGCATGGCTACGGAATCATGCAGGAGGTCTTGGAGCGCACGGACGGCAAGGTGCGGCTGTGGCCCGCCACGTTGTACGGCTCGCTCAAGAAGCTGATCGAGGAAGGGCTGATCGCCGAATCGGAGGAGCGCCCGGCGGTGGATTTGGACGACGCTCGCCGGCGCTATTACAAACTCACCCGGTTCGGCCGCGA
>JBGTDH010000693.1:0-10246 GCA_041748435.1 Pirellulales bacterium | reverse complement strand
CAAGGCGTGGCGGAGTGCCTGGCCTCGGGCACTGCCGCCATCGGCGAGATCGCGCAACCCGGCGGGTCCAGTCTAAGCCTCGACGAATGGCCGCTGCAGACGCTGGTGTTCCTCGAGCTGCTCGCGTTGTCGCCAGAGCGTGTGCAATCCAAGCTGGCGGAGGCCCGCGCGCATCTTGATGCAACTTCCGGTCGTCGCGGCCTGAGTCCGCATGCGCCCTACACGGTGCATGCCGACTTGTTCCGGGGCGCGGTCGAGCTGGCGCGGCAGCGGCGTGCCCCTCTGGCCTTTCATTTGGCCGAGTCGCGAGAAGAACTCCAATTGTTGAAATCGGCCGACGGTCCGTTCCGGCAACTCTTCGACGACCTGGGCTTCTGGGTCGACGATGCCATTCCACGCGGCGCGAGGCCGTTGGATTATCTAAAACTGCTTGCCGAGGCGCCGTCCGCGCTGATCGTGCATGGCAACTATCTGGACGACGACGAGATCAATTTCCTCGCCGGCCACGCTAATCGCCTGAGCGTGGTGTATTGCCCACGAACGCACGCTTACTTTGGTCACACGGAGCATCCTTGGCGGCGGCTGTTGGCCCGCGGCGTACCCATGGCGATCGGCACCGACAGCCGGGCCTCGAATCCCGATCTAAGCGTGCTGAACGAGCTTCGCTTCCTGGCGCAACAGCCGCGAACGCTAGCCCCCGAAACACTGTTGCGACTCGGTACGATCTGCGGCGCGCGAGCCTTGGGCTTCGAGCATCAACTCGGCACGCTCACTCCAGGTAAGCTAGCGCGCCTCTGCATCATCCCCCTGCCCGACCACTCCTCACCCGACCCCCACGACCTCTGGCTGCACAGCGACAAACCATGCTTACCTGCTGGCGCCGTGCCACGTCACGCGAAAATCACATAGCCAACCCACAACGTCGGCAGATACATGCTGACGAACACACCCGCGGCAATCGCCCAGCCCGCCGCACGATTGGCCGATTGCAGATAACTGACGATTCCGACCACGATTGCAACGGGACCGAGTGCCGCGAGCGGCAAAACCACCTGCGCGGGCAAAACTCCGGATAGAAAAACCGCGAGCAGGCCAATCAGCCCAAAGGCAAGTGCCATCTTCCCCAGCAGGCGCGACGCGTGAACCGATCGAATGTTTTGCGCTCCGGCTCTCATCTCTCGCGGGCCTGCCACGCGGCCGGATCGCGGCTGCCGTGCATCACGGCGAGGACTTCGACTCGGTCCGCGTGAACTCGGTAGTAGACGACATAAGTAAACTGACGCATTCGAGCAGCACGCACGTTTCGCTTGACGATGCCGTATTGCTCCGGCATCGACGCGACTCGAGCGAGGACCTCCTTCAGCCGTTCCAAAAACGCGAAGCCCAATCGCTCACTCCGCGATTCGTAGTACGTGCGCGCCTCCTCCGCGTCCTGGCTGGCAGCGGGTTGCAAGACGACGGGCAGGCTCATGGTTTCTTCGACAGCCGAGCTAGCACAACCTCCCACGGCTCCGCTGCGTCAGGGTTCGCGTCAGCGGCATCTATCCGTCGCTCCAATTCTGCGAGGTGCCATGCGGGGGGAACAAACGATGCGCTTTCGGGAAGGCTGTCCCACAGTAAGTCAATTAATTCGTAACGCTGCTGGGGATTAAGTCGGTCGATGCCAAACTGCTCCAATGTAATGCTCATGCAGCAATCTCCAATCGCCAAGGATCGCCTCCCTCTAGCCTACCCCATTCCTAGCGCGAAATAATAGGTCCTGTCTACGTCGTCAGCGGCGGCGGAAAAAGTTTTGACTTCCGTCTCGCCATCCGCTAGCGTGACGGATAAGTGGACTGCTGGCACTCGGCAGGCTCTTTTATTGCGGCGGGTTCCCGCCGTCCGAATGCCAAGTCGCTGGCGGTTCGTGCGTCTCTGCTTGGGCGGGATTCTCGTAAAGGGGAGGAGAGCCAATGAGTAGCGGTGCGTCGGTCTCGTCGGGCGTCGTTGTCGATCGCGATCAAGGCGTTCAGCCGCAACCAGCGGAACGCAAGTATCAGTACCCCGGTTTGCCCACCACGTGCGATGGCGCCGAAGCCGTCGTCCACGTGGAGATTCATACCACACAAGGCGCGGGCGCGTTTCCCATCACGAGCTCCACCACCATGGGCGGTGGCTACAACGCAGCCGTCATGAACGGCTGGCGCAACTTGTGGGGAGACTTGCTGATCTTCGTCGAGCCCGAGAGCGAGCACTCGGCCGCCAGCTTCTGCGAAGGCTTTGCCGCGGCCGGAGGTCGCGTCACCAACTTCACCAGCGGGCAGGGCCTGGTGTTGATGAAGGAGGTGCTCTACACCATCAGCGGTAAGCGGCTGCCCGTGGTGATGAATATTGGCTCTCGCGCGTTGACGAGCCACTCCCTGAATGTGCATGCCGGCCACGACGACGTGATGTGCTGCGCCGATGTGGGCTGGGGCATGCTCTTCGGCCGCAACGCCCAGGAGGCCGGCGATCTGTGCCTGATTGCCCGCCGCGCAGCGGAGAGCTCCAGCACGCCGTTCTTCAACGTGCAGGACGGCTTCCTTACCACGCACACCGTGGAGAAGGTGCGCCTCCCCGAGCCGGAGTTCATGAAGGAGTACATGGGCAACCCCGCCGATAAGCTCTGCAACCTGATGGACCCGGAAAACCCGGTGATGTCCGGCGTCGTGCAGAATCAAGACTCCTATATGAAGGGCAAGATCGCCCAACGCTGGTATTACGACCGCGTGGGACCCGCGATCGAGGAGGCGTTTGAGGTCTTCGCCGAGAAGACGGGCCGCAAGTACGACATGGTGATGCCGTACCGCTGCGAAGACGCCGAGCTGATCATCGTTGGCATGGGCTGTTACATGGAGACGGCGCAGCAGACGGTCGATTATCTTCGCAAGAAAGGGGTTCCGGTCGGCTGCCTGACGGTGTGTTGTTTCCGGCCGTTCCCTGGTCGCCAGATCGTCGAGGCCCTCAAAGATTGCACCGCCTTCAGCATTATGGAGCGGATGGACGATCCTCTTTCCACGACCGGCAACCATCTGACGCGCGAGATCAAGGCCGCGTTCTGCGACGCCATGACCGGCCAGAACGGCCAGGAAAAGATCGATCGCGTGCCCCGCATCTACTCCGGCTCCGCGGGCCTGGGGAGCCGCGACGTGCGCCCCGGCGATATCATGGCCATCGTCGATAACATGATCGAAGACGGTCAGGACTACTTCTGCGTCGGCATCGATCACGCTTTGGCCCTGAAGATCAAGGAAGACCCCGATCTGCGCGATCCGGGAAGTTTCTCGATGCGCGGCCATTCGGTCGGCGGCTTCGGCTCCGTGACGACGAACAAGGTCATCGCCACCATCGCCGGCGACGTGTTCGGCAAGGACGTGCAGGCGTATCCCAAGTACGGCTCCGAGAAGAAGGGCCTCCCGACGACGTATTACCTGACCATCGCTGAAAAGCACATCATGCTGCACAGCGAGTTGGAATACGTGGACCTCGTAGTGCTCAACGACACCACGGCCCTGTTCAGCGGCAATCCGCTGGATGGCGTGGTGCCCGGCGGGGCCATCGTGATGCAATCGTCGTTCGCAGATCCCAAGGACGTGTGGGACCGCATTCCCGCGCACCATCGGAAGTTCATTCGCGAGAACCGCATTCGCGTGTACTACGCCGACATGGTGCAGATTGCCCGCGAAGTAGCCTCCGTGGCCGACCTGCAAATGCGCATGCAAGGCATTGTGCTGTTGGGCGGGTTCCTGAAGCTTACGCCCTACGCGCGCGAAGGCGGAATGACGCAAGACCGCGTGTATGAAGGCGTGGAGAACGCACTGCGTAAGTATTTCGGGAAGCGCGGCGATCGAGTTGTGGCTGATAACTTGCATTGCGTGAAGCGCGGTTATCAGGAATTGGGGGAAGTGCCGCAAGAGATGATGGGAGGCTGATTGAAGATGGCGGCCCCAAATTCGAATATCGAAATCCGAAATCCGAAACAAATTCAAAGTCCAAATGATGAAAAAGGATCTCAACCGCGCCAGTTTGATTTGGAAGATCGAACGTTCAAGTTCGCCAAGCGGGTGCGGATCTTTGTGAAACAGTTGCCGCGAACGGTTTGCAACTTGGAGGATGTTAAGCAGCTAGTGCGTTGCTCAGGATCGATCGGAGCCAACTACATTGAGGCCAACGATGCGTTGGGAAAGAAGGACTTCCTGATGAGGATACGGATTTCTCGCAAAGAGGCGAAAGAAGCTGGTTACTGGTTGCGGCTACTCGATACGCGTGGCACGAATGAACTCGATGATGAGCGGACGGTGTTGGTTCAAGAGGCGTCTGAGTTGATGCGAATCTTCGGCGCCATCCTGCGCAAGAGCGGCGCCTGACGTTTGGAACATTTGATCCTTGTTATTTCCGGTTTGTTTAGGATTTCGAGATTCGGACTTCGAATTTTGGCGCCGATTTTCCACAGGTGATACATGTCGACAGATGTCGTTGTTTCCACAAAACCCGTTTCCATGAACTCCGCCAACGAGCGCGACCCCTGGAATAACAATTCCTACGGTACGCTCGTCCCCGGTGAGTACAAGCTCGTCAAGCTTCCCATCTTGGATGTAAACGATTTCAACGAGCGCATCATTCGCGGCTACGAAGAGGGCACGGCTGAGAAAAAGCTCCCGGCCGACCTCTCACTCGCTCGGTCCCTCGTGCCCGCCGGCACGGCCACGCTGCGGGACTTCAGCTACATCGCTCCGGACATCCCGGAGTACATCCCTTCCAACTGCACCGGCTGCATGGATTGCGTCACGCTCTGTCCGGATACGGCCATCCTTGGCAAGGTGATGGGCGAAAAGGAATTCGAGTTGAAGATGAATCAACTGCCGGAGTCAGACCGGGAGATGTTTCGCGCCCAGTGGTCCAAGACCCGCAAGTATTACGAGGGTCCCGCAAAAAAGATGGGCGAAGGCGGGATGTTCAACATCATCATCGATCCCAGCAAGTGCAAGGGCTGCGCCGAGTGCGTGACCGTGTGCGATGACTTGGCGCTCAAGATGATTCCCAAGACCGAGCAGGTGATGACCTCGATCCGCAAGAGCCATCACTACTTCAAAGAGATTGGACCGTCGGACGATCGCTATATCAACGACAGCCTGCTGATCGACATGATGCTCAAAGAGCAGACCCACGTGTACGTGGGCGGCGCCGGAAGCTGCGCCGGCTGCGGAGAAGGCAGCGCGCTGCGGATGCTCTGTGCCGCCACCGGCGCCAAGTATAAGGATGATTGGGGCATCGTGGCCGCCACGGGTTGCAACACGGTTTACACTTCAACCTATCCTTACAACCCGTACCTGGTGCCCTGGACCAACTCCTTGTTCGAGAATGCTCCGGCGATGGCGATGGGAATTCGCTCGCGTTGGGATCAGAAAGGCTGGGGCGCCAAGCCCATCTGGTGCATCGGCGGCGATGGGGCCATGTTCGACATTGGCTTTCAGTCCCTCTCGCGGATGTTTGCCACAGGCATGAACATCAAGGTCTTTGTGCTGGATACGCAGGTATACAGCAACACCGGTGGGCAGGCCTCGACGTCCAGCTATACCGGCCAGAACACCAAGATGAGCGTTCACGGCAAGGCCATCTCCGGCAAACAGGAGCGCCGCAAGGAGATCGCCCAGATTGCGATGATGCACCCGCGCACGTTCGTGGCCCAGACCACGTGCGCGCACGTGAATCATTTTTATCGATCTGTTCTGGATGCCTTGGAGTTCGACGGCCCCGCGATGGTGTGCTGTTACACTACTTGTCAACCCGAGCATGGCGTGGCCGACAACATGGCCACCGACCAGGCGCGGCTGGCAGTCGATACACGGGCTTTCCCCTTGTTGATTTACGATCCCCGCAAGGGCGACACCATTCGCGAGCGGCTCACCCTGCAAGGCAACCCGGCCGTGAACGACGATTGGTGGCTGAACCCCAAGACGGGGGAGACGGTCGACTTCATCGACTTCTGCCGTAGCGAGGGACGTTTCGGGAAGCACTTCGATAAGGAGGGCAATCCCAGCGAGACGCTGCTGCGCGCCAAAGCCGACCGGCTGGAGAATTGGCGCTTGCTGCAGGAGCTGGCCGGAGTGCTGGGCAAGAAGAAGCCCGAGGGCAAGCCGGCGGAGGACAAACCCAAACCGGCGGCGATGGCCATGGCCGCCGCTAAGCCGCCAGCGGCCAGCAATGGCAACGGTCATCAGGCGGAGATCAAAGTCGGCAGCCGGTTCAAGTATCGGGACGGCGCCGACTGGGTCCCCGGCGTCGTGACGTCGCTGGAGCCGGCCGTGCTGGAGCTGGAAGACGGCACGGAGCTGCGTACGACGATGAAGATGTTGCAAAGTGGCATTGCGGAAGGGCTTATTACTCAGGCTTGATTAGCCGCGTCGCTCGCGACGCGCTGGGCGAATTGGGGCGATCAGGCGGCCGCACGAAAGGAAGCTTCGATGCGCGACTTCGAGGGGAGTCTGTTGATCGGGGGTCTGATTCTCAAGCAATTGCACGTGGAGCTGATTGAGGATCAGCCCGACGGAGATGCCAGCGAATGGCTGCTCACCGGCCGGCTGACGCTCGACCCGCAGGAGCAGGAGCTGCTGCAGGTGGGGCGCCGCTATCGTCTACAGCTCCCCGACGGCCGCGCCGGACAGGTGCTTATTGCCAACATGAACCGCTACGGCCACAGTTTCGTGGCGGAGTTCCATCCGCAGCGGGCGGGGGTCCCGGTCGGTTGAGGGGCTGCGCCGTCTAGCCCGCGACCCCGCGACTAAAAGAGCGCGCCCACGACAGCCATTTCTCGGCAACCCGCAAAGCATGTGCGGGTCCTCAGTAACAAATCCCGCTGGACTGCGCCCTGAGGGGTATTAAATCACCCCTTAGACCAACGAGCCCTCGGGAAAACTCTCATGCGTGCACGTCGCCACCGCCGACTGGGACTGGAACAACTCGAACAGCGCCAGGTCATGGCCGCCAACCTGTACCTGGATTTTGGGGCCGCGTTCGAATTCGACAATGCCTCGGGCAGGCACGTCTTCGAGGACTTTGCTCAGGTGTATGGCAATAGCAATGGAATCTTCCAGGCCAGCCACCACAACTACGACAATGCGTGGTCCGATTCCGCGCAGGGCCTGACGTCCCGGCAGGCGGAATTCGCCCTGGAGGTGCAGCAACTGATTCCCGGGCAGCTCGAGGGCTCGCTGTTGAACACCCTGGTGGAGATTGGCATCGACTACGATGAGAGCGGCTGGATCGACCCCGCCGACGCCGAGGCCCTCAGCCAGGACGTTGCCAACCTGGTCCGTCGCATCTACCAGCCCTTCGATGTGAACGTCCAGATCGTAGCTTCCAGCAATCCGCAGCAGGTGGAACAGTGGCTTGACGCCTCGGACACCAGCGACGCCTACATTTTTGTCGCGGGGAAGGCCCGGCGCGAGCCGACGGGTAGCGGCAGGCCAATGAACTTGGGCGTCGCCTGGATCGACAATGGAAACCTGTGGGACAACGTGGGCTTCGCCGCAGCGGACGATCTGGCCAGGCGGGTGCCCAGGGAGTTTGTTCCCACCGATCCGGAGGGCCCAGGCGACTGGCGGCTGGATTACCTGGCAACGAGGCTCGCCAACACGGCTGCACACGAGGCGGGCCACACCTTCGGACTGCACCACATCGACATCTTCAACCGCACTTCGGACGACGGCGACATTATGGACGTGGGGTCGGACGCACGAACCACAGAGCTGGTATTGGCCACGCGGGGATTCGCCTTCAATGTGAGTGAGACGGATTATCAGGTCTCTCAGGAGTCGTACCAGGTCCTGGCCGACGCGCTGGGACTCAAGCCCGACGCTCCCGCCTACGTGACCGGCACGGGGGGTCACGACGAGATTGAAATCGTCGGAATCACGGGCACCAAGCGGGCAGAGGTCACCGTCCGGAGCTTCAACGACTTCAACCAACTGAATTTTGACGGCGAAATCAGCTACGAGATCGACGCGTCGAACGGGATTATCGTCGAGGCGGGCCGCGGCAACGACACGGTAACGGTGACCGGCATCAAGGGGCCGGTCGAGCTTCGCGGCGGACCGGGCAATGACGAGCTGCACGCGTCCGAAGGACGCGACCGCCTGCAGGGGGACGAAGGAGACGACCTGCTGATGGGCGGTCAGAACAACGACACGTACGTCTTCGGTGGCCCGCGTCTCTGGAGACTGGGGCGCGACACGATCCGGGACGCCGGGGGTACCGACACGCTGGACTTTTCCACGTATCAGCGAGCAATCGAGATCGATCTGGCTCTCATGTCGTGGCAAGCAGTAGATCGTCCGCGCACGAGCGACGGCTTGCCCGTCGAACCGCACCCCGATTGGGATTACGAGCCGGAATCGCATCTGTGGGTGCTTCTGGACAACGGCTTTCTGAAACCCGGCATCGAAAACGTGATCGGGACGGAGTACAGCGACGCGATCTTCGGCAACGCTTCGGCGAACGTCCTCGAAGGCCGCGGCGGCGACGATACGATCAACGGACGCCAAGGCAGCGACAAGCTCGACGGCGGCGCCGGCAACGATTCCCTCGACGGCGGAGACGATACCGACCGGGACGAGCTCACCGGCGGCCCGGGCTGGGACACGTTCATCCTGCATTATGACCAGGACAGCCGCGGCGCCTGGGTGCAGCTCGATCGCTATTTCGCGGAGCTTGGCAAAGGGGACGAGATCGTGGCGGATTACCGGCGCTCCAGCAGCCGGTAGCAGCTTGCGACGTTTCTAACCGGGCCCATGCCCGTAGAGGTGCTGGATCGGCGTGACGTGCCCCCAGGCGATCTCGTCCATCGGCACTTCCAGCGCCGCGGCCACCTTTTGCCGTTCCGCGGGACTGGGCGTCCAGCGCCCCAGCAGGATCGCCTGAAGACGCTGCGGTTCGAGACCGCTGCGAGCGATCAACTCTTCTTGGCTCAAACCACGCTTGCTGCAATGCTCGGCGACGGAAGCAGGCATAGCAAACGCTCCTTTTGTCTCACGCTGTCATTCTCTCCCACACCAGCCGGTAGTACTTCATGACGCGGATCGAGTCGGTGGTCGCGCCGCCTTCCTCGACCAGTGTCCAGCCTTGATACTTGGCTTGCTTCAACAAAGCAAACAGTTTGGGCCAAGGATATTCACTGATCAGGTCGTGAATATGGACCGTGGCGCCCAGATACTGCTGCACCATCCGGAAGTTCTGCTCCAGCCCTTTGCCATTCAGGTCCGTCGGGTTGGAGTTCCAGCAGACGCGGGCGTTGGGGTGATCGGCAGCTTGCATCATGGTGCGCATGTGCGGCAGCTCTTGCGTGCCTTTGCCATGCACTTCGACCCGGATCTCCACGCCGAAACCCGAGCCGTACTCGGCTACTTCCCGCAACGCCTTGCCGATCTGCGCGAGGGTCTGCTCCACCGGCACCCCGTCGGGCAGGCCGTTGGGGCGCACCTTCACGCCCGTGCCGCCGCAATCGTGGCACAAGTTAATGAAGGCTTTGGTCTCCTTGATGTTCTTCTTCACCACCGCCGGATCGGGAGAGTGATACTCGCAGGCGCTTCCCAGGCCGACCAGCTCGACCATGCTGTCGCCGAAGCGTTTGGCCACGTCGGCCCGCTCCGCCGTGCCGAGGGTCGGCTCCACCCCGTGCTTGTGCGTGCTACGCAACTCCACCCCGCGAAAGCCGGTTTGCTCGCAGTTCTTGATCAGCGTGGGCAGGTCCCAATCCTTGCCCCAGTTGTAGGTCACCAGTCCGAGTTGCATGGCCAGAATCCTGTGCCAGGAAAGGGGGCGATACGACGATGGCGCCGATTATCGTCGCTGGGCCCAGACGTTGCCAGCCCCCGCGTGATTCGGGGCCTGGGTAGCAGTCAGGAATGCGTGGGCTGGGCCGGAGCTGCCGGCCGTTCGCTCCACGATACATGCGGGCGTCGGCGGAGATGCGCTTTATCGAACAGGCGGCGCAGAATCAGGCGGCCCAGGCGGCCGGGCGCTCCCTTCAGCACGCGGGACTTCATTGCCATCGAGCTTCTTCCTTGAACAGGCAAGTCTGGAAATCACGCTCAACCCGTCGAGGATCCGCTTTCAGGATGGAGCGGAATCCTCGACGGGGAGCGAACCGGGAGGGAGACGGTACTCCATTTGCCGCATTCGTCCCCTTGCGGCAAACGGCAAACGTAGTGGCTTGTATTATCCTGGTCCG
>JBGTDH010000692.1:0-3020 GCA_041748435.1 Pirellulales bacterium | reverse complement strand
TCGGCTGGCAATCGCCGGTGCGGGGTCCGGTGCATCCCGCGTACGTCCCGCTGTGGGAACCGGGCGGCATCGGCTGGCTGAGCGGTTTCGATGAGCTGCTCTGCCGCTGTGGGCTGGAATCCAACGGCGCGCCCGAGTTCGACGAGAAAGGCCGCTTGAAGTATCCGCTGCACGGCAAGATCGCCAATCTGCCGGCAGACAAGGTAGAGCTGTCGTTTGACACCGCGACCCACGAGATTACGCTCACGGGCGAGGTCGATGAGCGGCGTTTGTTCGGCAATCATCTGCGGCTGCGATCGACGATCCAGACGCGGGCCGATGAACTAGGCTTCCGGGTGATTGATGAAGTGTTCAATCCCTCCGACAGTCCGGGCGAGATGGAGCTGCTCTATCACATCAATCTCGGAACGCCACTGCTGGGAGCCGGGGCGATGGTGGTGGCGCCCGTGAAAACGCTGGTGCCACGAAATGCCCGCGCTGCGGAAGGCGTGGCTGCCTGGGACAGCTACGCTGCGCCCCAGCGCGGCTTTGCGGAACAGGTCTACTTGATGGAGTTGCAGGCCGATGCCACCGGCAACACGCACGTCTTGCTCAAGAGCCCGCACGGAGAGCGCGGCTTGAGCCTGAAGTTCAGCATCCAGCAGCTTCCCAGGTTCACGCTGTGGAAGAACACGGGCGCGTTGTCGGAGGGCTATGTTACGGGCCTGGAGCCGGGGATCAACTTCCCCAATCCACGCTCGTACGAAAAGGAGCAAGGCCGCGTGATGACTCTGGCGGCCGGCGAGCGAAAGACCTTTGCCCTCGAGTTTGCGATTCACGTCGATGCGCAGAGCGTGGCCGCCGCGGAAGAGACTGTGCGAAAACTACAGACGAGTCAGCCGACGATTCATGCGCAGCCCGTCAGCGGCTGGACAATCGGATAAGCCCTGAGGGATCACGATTATGGCGGCCAGCATCGCACGCATTGGCATTCTCACGGTGTCCGATCGCGCCAGTCGCGGCGAATACGAAGATCGCGGCGGGCCGGCCATTCGCGAGTATCTCAGCGAGGTGCTGTCCTGCCCGTGGGAAGCAGTGGCGCGCGTGGTGCCGGACGAAATGGCGCAGCTCACGGCCGTGCTCCAGGAGTTGTGCGATGTCGAGGGTTGCTGCCTCGTGGTGGCGACCGGCGGCACGGGGCCGGCGCGGCGCGACATCACGCCCGAGGCCACGGTGGCAGTCTGCGAGAAGCTCTTGCCGGGCTTCGGCGAGTTGATGCGCAAAGTCTCGCTGGAGAAGGTGCCCACCGCCATTCTGTCTCGCCAGACGGCCGGCATCCGCGGGCGCTCGCTGATTGTGAATCTCCCCGGCCAGCCGCGCGCGATTCGCGAATGCCTGGATGCCGTCTTTCCCGCCATTCCGTACTGCATCGATCTGATCGAAGGCCCTCGCCTCACGACCAACGAACAGCGCCTGCGGGCGTATCGACCTCCGGGAGCGTGAGCGGGTTCCCCTAGGTCATCTGCGCGACAGCCGCTAGACTAACCGGCTGCGCGAGGTTTTCTTTCGGCGTCGGGGATCAGCCCATTATGGATATGGAAAAACTTGTCTCGCTGTGCAAGCGGCGGGGCTTCTTGTTTCAATCGAGCGAAATTTACGGCGGCTTGAACGGCTTCTGGGACTACGGACCCTTAGGCGTCGAGCTCAAGCGGAACATCAAGGAAGCCTGGTGGCGGGACATGGTCACCGGCCACGACGACCTGGCGACGCTTCCCGGCGCCCCCGAACCTTACGAGATGACCGGCCTCGATTGCACCATCATCATGCACCCTCAGGTCTGGAAGTGCTCCGGACATTTCGATCTGTTCTGCGACATGATGGTCGATTGCAAAGAGTGTCAGGGGCGATGGCGCGTCGACCATGTGAAGTCCAGCGAATGCCCTCGCAAGCCCAGCCGGCATCCCGGCGAGTTCGACAAGTGCCGGCTGACGGAGCCGCGCGAGTTCAACCTGATGTTCCCGACGACCGTGGGCGCATTGGCCGGAGAAGAGGGGCGGGCCTTTCTCCGCCCCGAGACGGCGCAGGGCATCTTCGTGAACTTTAAGAATGTCTGCGACAGCACGCGCGTGAAGATTCCCTTTGGCATCGCGCAGACGGGCAAGAGCTTTCGCAATGAGATCACGCCGCGCAACTTTACGTTCCGCTCCCGTGAGTTCGAGCAGATGGAGATCGAGTTCTTCTGCGCGCCCGAAGCCTCGCGGGCCTGGTACCAGTACTGGCGCGACCGGCGATTCAAGTGGTACACCGATCTGGGCCTGTCGAGCGATCGGCTGCAACTTCGGGACCATGCCCAGGACGAGCTGAGCCATTACTCGTGCGGCACGGCCGATATCGAGTACGCCTTCCCGTTCTTGCCCCCGGGGGAGTTCGGCGAGTTGGAGGGTATTGCCCATCGCGGCGATTTCGATCTCCGCAGCCACATGGAGGGCAAGCTGGTGCGCAACGCGGCGGGCGAGCTGGAGGTGGAGAAGGATGCTGAAGGCAAGCCCAAGCACAAGGGCAGCGGCAAGGACCTCAGTTACTTCGACGAGGAAACGAAGCAGCGGTTTGTGCCGCACGTGATCGAGCCTTCCGCCGGCGCGGATCGGGCCACGCTGGCATTCCTGTGCGAAGCGTATCACGAGGACCAGGCCCCCGACGAGAAAGGCCAGATGCAAACCCGCTTGGTGCTGAAGCTCCATCCGCGGATCGCGCCCATCAAGGCGGCCGTGTTCCCGCTGGTGAAGAAGGACGGCATGCCCGAGATCGCACAGAAGATTTACCGGGCGCTCAAGCTGCAATCCAATGTGTTTTACGATGAGAAGGGGGCCGTGGGCCGCCGCTATCGGCGTCAGGACGAAGCCGGCACCCCCTACTGCATCACGGTCGACAGCCAGACGCTCACGGATAGCACCGTCACCTTCCGCGACCGCGATTCGCTCAAGCAATGGCGAGTGAAGGCCGACGACTGCCCCGCAGAGCTGGCGCGGCTGTTGCGATAA
>JBGTDH010000691.1:0-10343 GCA_041748435.1 Pirellulales bacterium | reverse complement strand
CTCGTGCTCTGGGGTTGCGAGCACGCGCACAACTACGCGGTGCTCTCCGAGATCAAGACTCTCGAACTCCTCCTGCTTCCTACTACTTATCGCAACCTGCCGGTGAAAGATAACGAAGCGATCGGCGGACTGCGCGATCATCCCCAGCTGCGCCAACTCGGGGCGGAGATCATGAACCGCATGGGCTACGCGGGCATTGGATCGAAGGACATTTTTTGGCAAGAGTGGGACCGCGAACGGGCCTTCTTCGCGGCGTTGCGGGCGGACGGCATCATCTTCAAGTGGCGCAAGCAGCCTGGCGGGGCGTATGTGCTCGATATTATCGACCAGCCGTTGCGAGACCTCTCAATCCTTCAAGGCATCCCCATTGACGAGATTGACCTCCACCGTTGTCCGTTCGTAGATCTGACGCCGCTGCGCACGCTGAAGTTGAAAAAACTCAGCCTGTCCAGCGATTTCGTAACCGATTTCACCCCGCTGCGTGGAATGCCGATCGAACGCCTCTATTTAAACAACTGCTCGAGGTTCACGGACATCGCGCCGCTGACGGAGTTGCCGCTCCGCGAGGTCTATCTCGACGGATGCCAGAACCTGACCGATGTCGCCGCGCTGGCGGAGATGCCGACCTTGGAAAAGGTCACTGTGCCGATCCACGCACGGAATGTCGAAGCGCTGCGTAAGCTGCCAAACCTCAAGCGGGTGGGATTTCAACTGTTCAACGGCGTTCCCGACACCACGGTCACCGAGTTCTGGGAGTCTTATGACTGGGTCAGCAAATTCCACGAAGCGGGGATCAAGCCCCAAGGCATGCATCGACTGGATAGCGGCCTGTGGGCTCTGAATCTCACGGGAGCCGACATCGCCAATCTCGGCATGCTCCGAGGAATGCCGATCGGGAGTCTGAGCCTCTGGAAAACCCAGGTCACCGACCTCTCACCATTAAAAGGGATGCCGCTCCATTACCTCGAGCTCAGCCATACGCCGATCGCCGATCTGGGACCGCTGCGGGACATGCCGCTCAAGAATCTCAGGCTATTCCGCACGCAGGTCAGCGACTTGAGTCCGTTACAGGGCCTGTCGCTCGAATATTTGGATTTGAGTTACACCAACGTGACCGACATTTCCGTATTGCGCGGCATGCCTTTGATTGAAGCGAGTCTCGGTCACTGCGCTGCGCTCACCGACGTCTCGCCGCTGGCGGATTGCAAAACACTTGAAATCGTCACCCTGCCGCCGAATGCAAAGGGTTTCGAGTTCCTCCGCGACTTTCCCAAACTCAAACGCCTCAGTTTCGCAGAGGACAAGTCCCCCGCGGCGTTCTGGAGGGAATACGACACACAAGCCTGGCTGCGAAAGCTGCGAGACTCGGGCATCGTGATCAAAGGCGTCCAGCGGCTGCCCGACGGCACCTGGCAGGTGGACCTCAGCAACGCAGCCATCAGCGACCTCACGATTCTGCAGGGCACGCCGATCAGCGATCTCAACCTCGGGAACACAGCCATCAAGGATCTCACTCCCTTACGCGGCATGCCGCTCAAGAAGCTCTCGCTCGCCAACGTCAAGATCGCCGACCTGAGTCCGCTGGAAGGGATGCGGCTCGAAAATTTGCAGATCATCGGAACCAATGTGAAGGATCTCGCGGTCCTGCGGGGAATGCCGCTCACATCCGTGAGGCTTCTCAACTGCACCGCGATCACCGACCTCTCCCCCCTCGCGGAATGCAAGGAGCTGCAGAACATTACCCTGCCGCCGAACGCAACCAACTTCGAGTTCCTCCGCGCCTTTCCCAAGCTCACCCGCATCGGTTTCCGACAGGATCCGATAACCACCTGGCTCGCCGACAAAATCGCCGCAGAGTTCTGGCAGGAATACGACGCGAAGAAGAACTAAGCGACGCCCGACACGCTCCGACACTTCGTATCACATCTCGCCCACCATCGTTCTGCCCGGAGTCGAAGCGGCCTACGCCACCACGCGCAACAGGCGCTCGACAAAATGCCCGTCGCTCTGCGCGATCTGACCGGCGTGTCCTTCTCCATGATCCCAACGAGGCCAGGCGGTCGTTGAGTTGCGTTAGATACACGTGGATTGAACGACGCAGCGGTGCGGATCTCAGCGTGGTCGCACACCAACTCGCGGCGCCACGCGGCTGGCCATCTGGTCGTAGATGCTGACGCGGAGCGGTTCGGCTAGTTCGAGGGTCGCAGCCAGCGCATAAGGAACCCTTTCGTTGAGCTTGCCCGCCTCCGCCTTGCAGTTCACCCGCAGCGCTAGCGTGTCGGCGTCGCCGATCGGCGTGGCAGTTATGCCCGTCATTATCCGGTGCTCGACCGTGCCGCGCCTTGCGGCCGGGGCATCGACTCCCGTGGACTTTGGAGCGAGGAAATTCTCCCCATGCACGTCAAACCACAACTGGCTGCGGCGCAGGAGCCGATGCTTGGGATTGACGGGTGAACACCACGCCAGAGTCACAGTGAGCGTTCGCTGCACCCGCTGCGCACTGAGAGCCGGGGGAAGGGGTAACTCAAACTGCTGTCCCTGGTCTGCACCGATCTTCGACCAACCAAGGAGGGTAACCCGCTGGTCGGAGCAAAACAGACATCGGGCAGCATCGATTTCGCCGTAGCCGAGCAGATCGGCTTTCAATCGGCGAAGCTCATCGGTGACGTGGCGACGCCCCGCCGTATCTTTGCGATACCGGTCTTCCAAGATTGGACGGAAGGTCTTTTCGATGAAGGCATCGGCTGGCCCCCAAGCCGCGCCATGAATTAGCAGGCACTTGATGAGGACGGCGTCGTCGGCGTCACGCCACAATTCGGCGTCGCTGGCACCGCGGAGTAACTGGAGTCGCTCGGCAATTCGCCCGCAGAGATGCGCTGCCAGTGCCGTGGCGTTGCTGCTGCCGCACGTCCAGTTCGCCCGATCCAGTTCTGCGGGACGCACGCCTGGTGCAGCTACTTTGATTCCCGGCGGTCCAATGAGCGTACCGAGCACAAAGCGGGTGCTTTCGTTATTGAAGACCGGATCGATGCCGAAGAGGGCGCGGCCTCCCGGCAAAAGGACATCGGGTTTGAGCGCCCGCCGAAATCCCGCACCGACTGCGGCCAGTGGACTGGGAATGCGGCCATTACCGTGGGCATCAATGCGAGGACCGAGCAGAAACTCAGTTGCCGCGTCGGCGTGGACTGATCCCAGCGTGACGGCGTTGATCGATTCCGCCGGCGATAGTACCCGCCGCTCCGCTCGGCCGTTCACCAGCGACCGCATGCTCGCCGCGGCAAGCTGTTCCGGCGGAAGGCCGGCCAGTTCGTGACGCGGACAAGGGACGACAAATTCATGCTCGTGATTGCCGGAGGAGACAAGAAACAGAACGCGATATTCCCAGGCGAGCCAATCGAGGAGTCGGGCGAGGGGACTCATCTCGCGGTCGAATGGCTGCTTCGGATTTCCCAGCGCCAAATGAATGACTTTGACGGCCCGACCTTCGGCCGACTCGAACAAGCCACGCACGGCGGCATGGACCAGGTCAACGAGCAAACGGTCCGGCGGCGTTCCCTCATAGGCGAAATGCCCGTTCAGATCAGTGATTGGGACGAAGATCGGTCTCGCGTAAATCGGCTGGGAAAGGGTCTCGGTACTATGGTTGAGATCGCCGTGCAGGATGACGCTCGCCATCGCGGTCCCATGACAATGTTCTTCGGGGCGCGTGTAGCGTGGGGCGAAGCCTTCCGGGTCATCCAGGCGGACGCGGCCGTCGAGCGCAGCGTGTCGGACGAGTGGCAGACCGTCGAGGAGAGCAATGACGGGTTGGCCGTTCGGCGCGGATCGCGTCGCCATTTCAACGGGTATGCGTTGCTCGGAGCCGACCGGTTCAAAGCGCGGAATGCGAGCCTGCCCCTGCGGCCTGAAAAGGAACACGTGTTCGCACTGAATGAGTCGGGTGTAACGCTCCTGGAGGATGGCTGTCAATGTGACCTGCGCGTTCGCGGCGGGCATCCGAAACAGCATTCCGTGATAGCCGATCTCCGGCACGGCGTATTCCGACAGTGCCTGTGCCCCGTCCACTTGAGCGAGCGAGCGGACGTTTGCAGCCGCCGTCCCTCGCGCGGCCTGGCTTTCGCGACAGAAGAGATCCACCTCAAAGGTAACGTCGCCATAGCCCTCGTTGAGTTGGCCCTGCAGATCTTCAACGAAGTGCGTGCCAAGCAAACGGTCAACGGCGCTCCACCGGCGGAGATCACGCAAGTGTTTAAAGAGGTTCTTGAAGGCACCGAAACCGGATCTAGCGCGGAGAGTCGGATCCTGAATCCATTCATCCCATAAACCAAGCAACCGCTCGATCGCAGCTTGGTTGCTGACGAACGCGTAGAGTCGGCAGGAGAGTTCTTTGGTGGGATCTTTGGTGAGCGAGAACCCAGCCTGTGGGACGACATCGTCCAGATCCAGTTCGGCGATCCATTCAAGACCGGGAATATTCTGGGCGGCTTCCGCCAAGCCGTCGATCGATTCTCCGATCGTTTCCAACACGATGACTTGTTCTGGAGCCAGTCCGTCGGGCGTTGCCTGCACCGTTTGAAAGCTGTCGACAACAGCCTGGAACCGGCTTTCGAGCCGACGTCGCTGTTCGGCGAGAGAGGGAACCGTGATAACTTGGCCGCCGCCCCCTTGGCTGGCCCGGTCGATTGGGACTGGCCGAGGTAAGATGAGCAGCGGTCGATCCGGCATGGGTGCCCCCGTGAATTCGATTCAGTTTTGCGGCCGCGCGCGCAGTTGGGCCTGCCATCGCTCAAGTTGTTCCTTGACGATCCGCTTGGGATCGGCTTCGGATTGTGCCAGGACGATCCGGCGTGCGACGTCCGCCAGAAAATCCTCCAATTGCGAAAAACTAGCTCCTGCGAGCTTCGTGGCCAAGTTCTTCGACGAACAAGGAAGCGGGACGGACGCGTGGCGATGAAACCGCTCAAAGTAAGCTTCGATTTCCCCGGTTCCGGGAAAGGGGAGTTCCATCCGCACCTGGAAGCGGCGCCATGCCGCCCGGTCGAGCAGTTCCGGATGGTTCGTCGCGGTCATGAGCACAACGTGCGGCGGAAGGTCGTCCACCTGCATGAGGAGAGAACTGACGACCCGTTTGATTTCGCCGGTCTCGTGTTCGTCTCCCCGCTCCTTGCCAATGGTGTCGAACTCGTCAAAGAAGAGGACGCAGTTGCGGGTACGGACGTAGTCAAACAGGCGGCGGAGACGCGTGGCCGTCTCTCCCAGGTAACTGGCGATTAGCGCGTCATAGCGCACCACGATCATCGGCGCCATGAGCGCATGGGCGACCGCCTCGGCCAGCGACGTCTTCCCGTTACCGGGCGGGCCAACGAGCAGGATTCGATGCCGTGGCGAGAGTCCGTGCGAACGGAGCAACTCGGCGCGGTGGTGTTCCTCGACCAACTCGCGGCAGGTGCTCATTACGGCTTCGGGAAGCACCATGTCGTCGAAGGTCCGCTTGGGATGAATTTCGACGAACAGTTCGTGGGGAGCAAATGAGGGAGCGCGGGCCACGCCGTTAATTGGTGTGCCGTTCTTACTGAGTTCTTCAGTCAAACGGTCGGCCAGCACATCATGGCGCTTGGCACGTTCTTCGGCGATCAGCGACTCGACGGCGTGGCGGAACGTCGCTTGATCACCGACGCGACCGGCCCTGACGAGCGCAAGAATCAAATCCGACCGAGCCATCGCTACCACGTTGCAAGGGTTGAGATTACTGTCACGTCGGCGTGGCAGTCCCGTCACGAATGCATCTTCTGGAACAGCGCCGCACTGCGGAATGAGTATCGCTCAATCCCGCCGTAGGGATCAACGTCGTTTCCTAGTTCCACCAGTTTACCGAAATGGAAGCGATCGAGCGACCGCAGCCGGTATTGCCCTCGTCGGGCTGATATTGCCTCGACTCTGCTTCAAGCAACGCCGGGCGCTGTGCGGCCACGCGAAGAAGAACTAGGCGGCCCCCGGCACGTTCCGACACTTCGTATCACATCCTTGCCCATCATCGTTCTGCCCGGAGTCGAAGCGGCCTACGCACCACTTGGGCAGGCCTTCTCTTTCACAAGATCATCGTATTTTTGCTCGCTCTTCATGTACTCGTCGCAGGGACACTTGGAGCGTTCACTTCCGATCGGGCGTGACAATTCGGTGGTAAACCCTCAGTTCAATTTCGGGGAGGCTTTGGCGAATGGCAAGCATTCCCGAGACGATCCGGAATTGGTTTCCCGAGAGACTGTAGATGAAGGAGCTTTCGTCGGTTCTTGAGCCGCCGAGGAAAAAGGTCATGACTTTGACCCCACCGCTGCGAGACAACTTAAAGTCACCGCTGCGGCCGCGCACGACGGCGTCGTTCTCATCGACCCATTGCGTGGTATTGGTGGCGCCGTTGAATTCGACGATCATGCGTTCGACCAGCTTGCCGTTCTTCCAGAATTCGTGCCGCCAGCGACCTTGCAGCGACTGAAGGTCTGCCGCCAGTTCCGGATCGTTCGCCGGGGTTGGATCGACAGCGGTCTGCAGACCCGTTTCGCGGACGGATTGCAATTGTCGCACCAACTCGGCATCGATCTTTCCACTGCTCATCAGGCAGTCCAGGGATGCCTGCAGCCGTGTCAAATCAAGCGTCGAAAGTGGTCCAGGAGATTTGGCCCGCGAATCAAGATACCGGCGGATTTGTGCGGACGACTGTTCCTCGCGACCAGCCCGGACGAGCACGGCGGCGTACTCCGGGAGCAGCGATGCGACAGCCCGCTCGCCCTGGATGGCTTGCATCGCCTCCATCAGGTCGGCGTAGGTGTCGGCAGACCGGGCAGGATCGCCGTTGCGGGCTTCGTTGACGAGAATCCGCACATTGCACAGGGCCAGAAAGGTCGGATCAGAGGTTCTCAATTGCGAGCGGCATCGTGAGTACACTTGCTCGATCAAGGCAGCGGCATCATCGAACTGGTGATGCTGCGTCATCCAGTTTGCCATCCACACCGTGAACTGGGCTTCGCTCTGGCATGCATCCTGTTCCTTGGACGCTCCTTGAGAACGCATCGAGGCGATCTCGCGCTGCCAACCTTCGGCGAGTCGCCGCGCGTCGGCGGCGGGCAAAAGCACCGACGCACCGGCCGCAGTAGCGGCTCGTAGTGCCTGCCGCTCACCGGCTTCGGCTCGTGCCTGCTGGTCGATGGCGACTTTCGCCGCATAACCCGTGGCGATCAACCCCAGCAACAACGCCAGGAAGACCGCCGTCACTGCGGTCAACGAACCGCGATTGCGACGGGCGAACTTGCGAAACTGATAGATGCGGCTGGGTGGAGTCGCTTCGACGGGCTGGTCCTGCAGATAGCGATCAAGATCGGCGGCGAAATGGCTGGCCGTGGGATACCGGCGTGTTCGATCCTTGTCAATCGCCTTCAGCACGATCCAGTCCAGGTCGCCTCGGAGCAACTGGCTGAACCGGGATGCTTCCATTAATCGCTTGGTGGCCGCTTCCGTGACTTGGGGCGCCAGCGAGGAGACGAGCACGGAGGGACGCGACGGTTCTTCCTCGATTATCATCCGCTGCACTTCGGCCCAGGCGGCGGACGAGAGGCGTTTCGGATCGATCGGCGTTCGCCCGGTGAGAACCTCGTATAGCAGAACACCCAGAGAGTAAATATCGGCGCGAGTATCAACATCAACGCCGGATTGTTCGGCCTGCTCAGGACTCATGTACAGAGGCGTGCCCAGGAGCTGCCGGAACTCCGTGAACAGCGTCTTGTCGGTCAACGGGCCGCTGGTCGCTTTCGCAATGCCGAAGTCGATGACTTTGACCAGCGGCTTGTCGTCGACGACGGTGACAAGAACATTGCTCGGCTTGATATCGCGGTGAATGATCCCTTTCTGATGGGCATGCTCAATGGCGTAGCACACGTCCTGAAACAGCTTCAGCCGATCGCGCAAGGAAAGTTTTCTCTGGTCGCAAAACTTCGTGATCGGCTCCCCGCGAACAAGTTCCATCACGAAATACGGTCGTCCGGATTCCGTGCTGCCACCGTCAATGACGCGGGCGATGTTGGGATGATCCAGCACGGCCAGAGTTTGCCGTTCCGCTTCGAACCGCGCGACGACCTGTTTGGTGTCCACTCCCGGCTTGAGAATCTTTAGCGCTACCCGGCGATGAATCGGCACGCTTTGCTGAGCCATGTAGACGACGCCAAAGCCTCCTTCGCCGATTTGCTCCAGCAATTTGTAGGGTCCAATGACGATACCGGGGCGTTCCAGGCTGGCAGCTTGAAGGAAAGTCTCGGCCAGCTCGGGAGGGAACGTCGGTTCCTTCAGGAAATTGCCGGCGGCATCGTGAGCCTTGAGTAAACTCTCCACTTCAGCTCGCAACGTCCCGTCAGAACCACAGAGCCGGAGCAGTTCCACCTGACGATCATCGCCAGCAAGGTCGCACAGCAGCTCGAAGATTGACTGCACGCTGTGCATCATGCCCGATCCTTGGCTTCCGGAATGAGTCGGCCAAGTTCCCGAGTGAGAAACTGGTTCGAGAGCATGAACGGCACGATGAGGGACAGTCCGCCGAAGAGCGCCACGCGGGCAGGGGTATGCAACTCGAACCGATCGAGCACAACCATCACCACGAGGGGCAACATCATCGCCAACATCCAGAAGAGCGCATTGCGAATCACGATCCGTTTCAGCAGTTCTTTGTTCATGCGTCCGGCCTTTCGTCTTTGTCAGGTCTTGCGGTCGAACCATCCGCGTGGAGATCCCGAAACAGCCAGGCGCGGGCAAACTTCCAACGACGATCAACGGTCCGGGGAGAGACTCCCAGCGATTCCGCCGTCTGATCGACGCTCAGACCCGCGAAGAACCGCAGCCGCACGACTTCGCCGACATCCGGTTCTTGCTGCTCCAAGCGAGAAAGGGCCTCGTCGAGCGCCAAGATTTCCTCAGAATTCTCCGTGTTGGCCAAATCCAGCACATTGAGGAGGACTCGCCTCGCTGCTCCGCCGCGCTTGTCCCGGTTGCGGCCGCGGGCGTGATCAACCAGAATTCGTCGCATGGCCTCCGCCGCCGCTGCGTAAAAGTGAGCCTGCCCTGCCCAGGGAATCTCACGCGGCCCGACCAGCTTCAGAAAGGCTTCGTGGACCAAGGCTGTTGCCTGGAGCGTGTGCCCCGGCCGTTCCAGCATCATCCGCTGTTGAGCCAGTGCCCGCAGTTGGTCGTAGACGAGCGGCAAGAGGTCGTCAGCCGCCGCGGGATCGCCCTTCGAGACTTGCTGCAACACCTGCGCAACGTGGCAGAAGGGTTCTTCACCGCCTGGATGTTTCGACGAGGCGTCCATTCCGCCAATTCTAATCCGAAACTCGCCCGAGACGAGTTCTCGTCCATGCCGCTAATGTGCCGCATCGGCCTCACGAGCCGATTGGACGCTTACCGGCTTGAAGGACGCGTTCGATCTCGTCGGCCGACATTCCGCGCTCAATCATCTGTGACTTCAAACCGGCTTCTACCTCTGCTTGCCGCGCCTTGCGCCGCTGAACCGCCACACTAGTGAATGCCGAGCACACGGCTCCGCCAACCACCATGAGCGCCAGGGCAGACCACATGCTCAAATTGCCGAACTCGCTAAGAACGGATCCAAAGTCCATAAGCCACCTTGAAAGGAAGGGACGACATCTTTGACGGGTATTCGCTCGCACCACCACAATATTGGTTCAATGCAAGTGTATCACTGCCAGCGACGGAACGGATACGGATTGACCGGTCGCAAGTGGTTTTGCTATGTTGACTTGGGTTGGGGTGTGCCGCTGCGGGACCAAGAGCCGCAAGTTCAAAACTTTGTTGCCCCGACTTGCCGTGCGTCTTTCTTGCTCAACATAATTTTGCATTGAGCCAGCCGAGTGTTTGCAACGGTCGGGCCGATCGCCGTCTACCTGCCGCCCACCGTGGAAACCAATGAGCAACTCCGCGCCCAGTTTCCCAACTGGGACATGGATCTCATCTATTCCAAGACGGGCATCCGGCAGCGGCATATTGCAGCGCCCGGACAATGCGCGTCCGATCTGGGCGTAGCCGCCGCCGAAAAGCTGTTTCAGGAAAACTCGATCGACCGCGGCACGATCGATTTTCTCTTGTTCTGCACGCAAACGCCCGACTATCCGCTGCCCACCACGGCCTGTTTGATCCAGGATCGGCTGGGGCTTTCGATCCACACCGGGGCGCTGGATTTCAACCTCGGCTGCTCCGGCTTTGTGTATGGTCTCTCGTTGGCCGAAGGGCTGATTCGCGCGGGCGCTGCCCGCCGCGTGCTGTTGATCACGGCCGAGACCTACTCC
>JBGTDH010000690.1:0-3637 GCA_041748435.1 Pirellulales bacterium | reverse complement strand
GCCCACGCGATGCTGGAATCGCCGCGGGTGACGCTGGCCTCGTTGCGGCTCACGGCTGCCTGCGTGCCCGTCGAGCATCGGCCGCTGCACGTAGCGTCTGCCCCCCGCATCCATCCGGCGAGCGATTTCCTGGCAGCCGCTGATCTGGCCAGCTTAACGTGCTGCACCAACTGCCACGCTTCCTTGGGCATGGCCTCCCACAGCAAGTCTGCTACGCTGGAGGTCGTTCGAAGTTGCCAGGCCTGCCATACGTTCTGAATCGAATTCGTGCGTGACACAACCGGTTCCTTCCTTTAGTGATTTGCACCGCGCCATCGCGGCGGCGATGCAGGTCGATCGCCATCGCCTGCGTCGCGGACTGCGCGCTCTGGAGCAGGCCGCGGAATCAGGAAAACCGTTCGATCGCAATCTCGCGCGACTATTGGAAGATGCGCAGAGATCGGCCGCCAAACGGGAAGCACGGCTCGCAGCGCGCCCCCGCGTGCAGTTCGACCTGACGCTGCCCGTCTCCGCGCGGCGAGAGGAAATTGCCCGTACCATCGCCGAGCATCAGGTAGTGATCGTCTGCGGCGAGACGGGATCCGGCAAATCGACGCAACTGCCGAAGATCTGCCTGGAGCTGGGACGCGGTATCGACGGTCTCATCGGCCACACGCAGCCGCGCCGCATCGCCGCCCGCAGTGTGGCCGCGCGCATCGCCGAAGAGTTAGGCGCGCCGCTGGGCCGCGCCGTGGGTTACAAGGTGCGGTTCACCGACGCCACCAGCCCGCAGACGTATATCAAGCTGATGACCGATGGCATTCTGCTGGCGGAAACGCAGGGCGATCGCTTTTTGGACGCCTACGACACCCTGATCGTCGATGAAGCTCACGAGCGGTCGCTGAACATCGATTTTCTGCTGGGGTGCATCAAGCGGCTCTTGCCGAAGCGTCGCGATCTGAAGCTGATTATTACTTCCGCCACGATCGACGCCGTCCGCTTTGCAGAGCACTTTGGTTCGTCGGCGGGACCGGCGCCGGTGATCGAAGTTACCGGCCGCACGTATCCCGTGGAGTTGCGGTATCGCCCACTGGTCGCAGACCCGGACGATCCCGAGGAAGAACCGGACTTTGATCGCGGGCTACTCGAGGCCATCGACGAGTTGGCGCGGATCGACACGGGCGACATTCTGGTGTTCATGCCGACGGAGCATCACATTCACGAGGCGGCCAAACTATTGCGCGGCCATGCGATACCTCTCGATTCACCAGGCCGCAAGACCGAGATCCTGCCGCTGTATGCGAGGCTTTCGACGGCCGAGCAGAACCGTGTATTCTCGGGGCATCCGCATCGCCGCATCGTGATCTCGACCAATGTGGCAGAGAGCTCGCTCACGGTGCCGGGTGTGCGTTACGTGATCGATCCCGGCACAGTCCGCATCAGCCGCTACTCGGCGCGCTCCAAGATGCAGCGATTGCCGATCGAGCCGGTCTCGCAGGCCTCGGCCAATCAGCGGATGGGCCGCTGCGGCCGCGTGGCGCCGGGCGTGTGCATTCGCCTGTACAGCGAAGAAGACTTTCTGGGCAGAGAGCAGTACACGCCTCCGGAGATTCAGCGCAGCAATCTGGCGGCAGTCATCCTGCAGACCAAGGCGATGCGGCTGGGCGATATCGAAGAGTTTCCGTTTCTCGATCCGCCGCGTCCCGATGCCGTGCGCGATGGCTACAAGACGCTGTTCGAGTTGGGCGCACTGGATGAAGCCAACCGGCTAACCGATCTGGGGCAACAACTAAGCCGGCTGCCGGTCGATCCTCGCATCGGCCGCATCATTCTCGGTGGCCACGCGGAGAACTGCCTGCATGAGATTCTGATCATTGCCTCGGCCCTGGAATCGCAGGACCCGCGCGAGCGGCCACTGGAAAAGAAGGGCGCCGCCGATGAAGCCCACGCGCGTTTTGCCCACGAGGAGTCGGACTTTCTCAGCTATCTCAAACTGTGGGATTTCTGGCAGCACCTCAAGGGCGATCTTTCCCGCAACAGGCTCCGCCACGCCTGCCGGCAGAATTTCCTGTCCCATAACCGCATGCGGGAATGGGTCGACGTGCATCGTCAGTTGTTGGAGCTCGTCGAGGAGGCGGGTCTTAAGCAGCAGACGCGTCGTGATGATTACGCGGCCATTCATCGGGCACTGTTGGCCGGACTGCTTTCCAATGTCGCCCAACGCGGCGACGGGCACGAGTACAGTGTGGCCGGCGGTGGAAAATGTGTGCTCTGGCCCGGCTCCGGCGTGTTCGCGGGCAAGCCCAAGTGGGTTGTGGCATCCGAGCAGATCGAGACCAGCCGCCGCTTCCTGCGCACCGTGGCCCGCATCAATCCCGAGTGGATCGAGCCTCTGGCCGGCCATCTGGTCTCGCGGCATCACAGCGATCCCTATTGGAGCCGCCGCGGCGCGAGTGTGCTCTGCCAGGAACGCGTGGCCTTATTCGGCCTCACAATCGTGGCCGGCCGCCGCGTACCGTATGGGCCGATCAATCCCGATCACTCGCGGGAGATGTTCATCCAACATGCGTTGGTGGAGGGAGACTATCCGCACGCGGCTTCGTTTCTGGATCACAATCAGCGCTTGCTGGCGGAGTTAGAGGCGCTGCAAACCAAGATTCGCCGCCGCGATCTTCTGCTGGGGGAGGAGGCGCGCTACGCGTTTTACGACGAGCGGATTCCTGCCGACGTGTTCGATGGCCACTCGCTGGAGCGTTGGCGTCGCAGTGCCGAGCGAAAAGATCCGCAACTGCTGTATCTCACCCAGGCCGATCTGTTGCGCGAGGACGCCGCGACGCCCGAAGCCGGCCAGTTTCCCGATCGACTGGCCGTGCGTTCGATGGAGTTGCCGCTGGCCTATCGCTTTGATCCAGGGTCCGTGTCCGATGGCGTAACGTTGATTGTCCCGCCCGAAGCGTTGGGGCAGCTCGATCGCCAGCAGTTGGGCTGGCTGGTGCCGGGTTTGCTCGAAGAGAAAGTTGTCGCCCTGATCAAATCGCTCCCCAAGCAACTGCGTCGCAACTTCGTGCCCGCGGCGGACACTGCGAAGCGCGTGCTGCAAGAGCTTCGTTTGGGAGAGGGCAACCTCACGGCGGCCGTGGCCGAGGCGCTGACTCGCATGGGCGGCGAGCGCGTGCCGCCCGACGCATTTCAGACGGCAACGCTTCCCGCCCATTTGCAGATGAATGTTCGCGTGGTCGATGTGCAGGGCAAGTCGCTGGCCGAGGCGCGCGATGT
The DNA here is from genome assembly GCA_041748435.1 of Pirellulales bacterium. Classification (GTDB taxonomy): domain Bacteria; phylum Planctomycetota; class Planctomycetia; order Pirellulales; family JBGTDH01; genus JBGTDH01. The sequence continues at coordinate 382 of JBGTDH010000690.1, read as the reverse complement.
GGGTCAACTGCGCGAGGAACTTGGCATCGTGTCGGAGCCGGCCTTGCGCGATGTGAGCGATCCGCGGTTTCAGCGGGAAGGCATCACCACCTGGGACTTCGACGATCTCCCGGAACATGTCGTGATCCAACGGCGCGGCCTGACGATCAAAGCCTTTCCGACGCTGCGCGATCGCGGCACGTCCGTCTCCTTGCAACTGGTTGATTCTGCAGAGACGGCCTCGCGGTACACTCGCGCCGGTGTGCGGCGGCTGTTCGCATTAGCCTGCTCGCGGGAGCTCAAGCCGCAGACTGCCTGGTTGCCCGATCTGGACAAGCTGCGGCTCTATGCCGCCTCGCTTCCCGACGCCGGGCGGTTGACCGACGAGATCGCACTGCTTTTC
>JBGTDH010000689.1:0-5791 GCA_041748435.1 Pirellulales bacterium | reverse complement strand
TATCAGCCCGCGCTGACTCAGGCCGCGGCGCTTTTAGAGAAGGACCAGGCAAACGATGGCGGCTGGCCCGTGGTAACCGGAGGTTCCGTGGCCGCGCCCGCGACGTATGGTCCCATCCTGGCCACGCACTTCGCGCGCGGCGTGCTTCGGGCTTCCGATGCCGAAGCGTATCGCTCGCAACTGGCCCGCTCGCAGCGCTGGCTGGAAGAGGTGAAGATCGAGAGCGTGGTGGATGCGGCCGCCGTGTTATGGGCACTGGCATCGAGCGACACAGCCGCCGCCACAACGCAGCGCAACCGCGCGGTCGACTTGGTGCGTCGAGCCGAATCATCCGACGGAGGGTGGGGACCGTACTTGGACGCAGCGGCGGAGCCGTTTGATACGGCACTGGTGCTGATTGCACTCGCCGCCCAGGCCGATCGGCAGCAGGTGTCTCTTCTGGTCCGCGGCCGCGCCTATTTGATTAAGCGACAACAGGCCGATGGAAGCTGGCCCGCCACCACGCGCCCCGCGGGGGTGGACAGCTATGCCGAGTACATCTCCACCACCGCCTGGGCCCTGCAGGCCTTGCTGGTAACCGACAAATTGCGTTAGTTCGTAGTACCGGCTTCAGCCGGAAGAATCGCCTAAAGGCGAGCCCATCAAATCATGATGGATGCACCATTAACCCAAGCCCATGCAGCCACCCGTGCCGCACTGCGGGCGGCCACAGTTCCCGCCCGGTCCCTCCGCTAACGGCAAGCCCTTCGCGCCATTGGTATGCGCAGCCGGCACGCTTAAGCGTCGTGTGAGATCCGTCGCATGCTGGCACTCCGGGCACTCCGGCACATCGCCATAACGCACCAGATACTCGAACTCGTGCCCGCAAGTCTCGCAGGCGTATTCGTAAATAGGCATAACGCAACCCGTCTGTGTAATGGTTTATTCAGATGCACGGTACATTATTGTTCGATCATCGAGTTCGCTCAAACGATCGCATAGGGCGAGACGTCGACGAGTCTCAGGCCCGATAAGCGTTCAAACTCGCGTTTGTTGAGCGTGGCGACGTCGTATTCGAGTAGCATGGCCGTCGCGGCGATCTGTAAATCACGATCGCCGATGATTTGGCCCCGCCGCGACAAATCTGCAACTTCCGCAGCATACACGCGGGCCTGCCCAAGCTCGAAGGAGATGATGGGCAACTCTGCGAAGATGCCTCGCACGAACTCATCCCGCCGAGCACGGCGTTGTGGCGAATCTGCTCGTTCGACGCCAATCAGTAGTTCCGCTGCAGTGATAACGGCAATTGCCGACGGCGAATGATCCCGAAGCAACGCCGGGAGGTCGAAACGACCTCGCTCGAAGGCGACGATCACCGACGAGTCCAGAATCACTCCCATGGGTTTTGGGGCGGTTGGATTGCCGATCGGCTCTCTTCAATCGCCGTTGCGAACTCTTCGTCGGGTTCCGGATGTTCGCTGCGCCAGCGAGCCAGGAACGCAATCAATCCGGTGCTAGAATTAGGCATGGGGACGATTCGGACCATCGGGAGGCCCGATTTGGAGATCACAATTGGGACGTGGCCGGTGTGGACGCGTTGGACCAATTCTTCCAAACAGGCCGCCGCGTCTTCGATGGTGACGGTCGTTTCATGCATGGCTTTACTTTAGCCTATGCCCCGAAGTCCGTCGAGTTCGAGTCGGTCGAGAAGAATTGGTATTCAGTCACCGAGCACGCGAGGTTTGGCCGTGGCCGATCCGGATCTTCAGATGATGTCCGATTATTCTGACTATCGGTTCATGCGCAATTTGGAGGACGCCCGCGGCCAGGACAAATGCCGTAAAGGCAAACGGAAGCGAAAATCACGGCGGCGGGCGAAGTCTCCCGCCTGGGTCAATCGAACGATTCAAGTCTTGATGGCGCTCTGCGTGTCGTTTCTGATCTTCGTCCTGATTGGCCATTGGACCGGACGTTGGTAAAAGAAAGTCGCCATCCGCAGCACCGCCAACGCAGCCAGAGGAAAGTGATTGGCATTCTCCAATCACGGCCGAGTTGGGTTATACTGACCCGCGATCGGGGCGAATGCAGCCGATTCTCTATCCGCGCGGGAACACAATGCACCTCGAATTCTGTGTGCTGCTGAGTCTGATCTCCGCGGGCGAGCCGGCCGACGTGCGAACCGGCACGGTTCAGTATCAGCCGACGGAGAGCGAAGACCGGATCGCGCCGCAGTTTCGGCTGCAAGCCCATCAGTTCCCGTTCCGCCAGACGCCCTTGGAGACGGCGGCGACGCGGATGCAGATGTTCGAGGTGACGTTTCCCTCTCCGCTCGTTACGCCGCACGAAAACAATAACACCGTGCATTGCGAGTACTTTCGTCCGGTACGCGGCCCGCAGGATGCACACGCCCGCACTCCCGGCGTGGTGGTGTTGCACATACTGGGGGGCGATTTCGCGCTCTCGCGTCTGTTCTGCCGCACGTTGGCGCACCACGGAGTGGCGGCCCTCTTCGTCAAGCTGCCCTACTATGGTCCGCGGCGAGTTCCCGGTTCGTCGGCGCGCATGATCACGCTCGACCCCCGGGAGTCGGCGGCCGGCATGCGCCAAGCTGTGCTCGATATCCGCCGCGCGCGAGCCTGGCTGGCCCAGCAAGACGAACTCGATCCGGCACAGCTGGGCATCTTCGGCATCAGCCTGGGAGGGATCACCAGTGCGCTCAGCGTCACGGCCGAGCCCCGGTTCAGCAAGGTCTGCATGCTGCTGGCCGGCGGAGATATCGCCCAAGTCGGCTGGGACGCGCCACACTACGAAGCGGCGCGCAAGAAATGGCTGGCGGAGGGGGGCAACCGCGATTCGTTCCTGGGTCTGCTGCAATCCATCGATCCGGTGACCTACGCGGAGAATCTTCGTGATCGGGACCTGAAGATTTTGATGCTCAACGTCAACCACGACGAGATCATTCCCAAGCAATGCACCGAGTCGCTGTGGCGCGCCTTCGGCCAACCCGAGATCGTATGGTGGGACGCCGGCCACATCAGCTCCGGCCGCTTCGTGTTCGACGGCCTCGCCCGCGTGACACAGTTTTTTCAACCTTTGGCCACCGCAGCAACAGCGCCGACTAAGGCGTCGTCGCCCGAGTGATCCTTACGCCGCGGCGTTGCGTCCCGCGAGCAGCCAGTTGGCCAAACTTTGGCGAAGTTCGTCCAGCATGCCGCCGTGATGGGCCGACGACCAGGCCAGATACCACTGAACGCCCCGGTAGTTGACCCACGCCAGGGCGCCGATCGCAATGATCCACGGAATCACCCCCTCCGACGCCACCATCATCACCACGACCACGCCGTTGACTACCACGAGCGCCGCGATGCCAAGCGCGCCGGGCACCAGCTTGCCGGCGAACTTGAGCGTATCAGCGGGAAGCTTCCGCCAGTTCTTGCGCGGCATGGTAAACGGTTCCTCGACCCGACCACGAAGCTCCTCGGGCAAGTAGCATTCCGGCGGATCGAGTACGGCCAGCACAGCCAGCAGATCTTCGCGCGTGGGCACGGGTCCGCGCCTGCCCAGCAGCTCGAAGATCTGCGTCTCGACCTCGCCCACAATGCTGCGGCGTTCGGACCAGGCCACCTCGGCGGAGGCCAGAATGCGGTCGATTGCTTCCAGCCGCACGTCGATCAGCTTCCGCAGTTCCGGGTTCAGTTCAGCGGCCGTCATGGGGAGACTCCTTGAATAAGTTGATTGACCGAATTCTCGATGGCTTGCCAATGCGAGATCATCTCTGTCAGCCGCCGCCGTCCGGATTCGGACAGCCGGTAATAGCGCCGCGGCGGGCCCGTGGGCGAAGGCGCCGTGCGAATCGTCACGCAGCGATCGCGGGCCAGGCGTGCCAGCACCGGATACACGGTGCTCTCCGTCACCTCCAACCCCGGCACGCATCCCAGCTTCTCGACGATCTGATATCCATACGCTTCTTCATCCCGCAGCGCCGCCATGATCGACAGCTCGACCAACCCCTTGCGAAACTGCGTGATCCATTGCTGCACGGGGTGCTCCTTACTACTACGCAATGCATTGTACCAACCATCGCAAACGCGTCAAGCAGGACGTGTACGCCGCGAAACAGCGAAGTTCCCGTGGGGGCGAGTTACGAACCCGCTGAGGTAGATGCACGTCGATCGAGCGGTGGCCCAAGCAGCGGGTGCTAGCAGCGCCAGGCTCGGCTTTACGTGAATTCGCCGCTGCGGCTAGGATGGGGCATCGAAAGAATGTTTCGCGAGGGGAGAGCCACTTATGCCGACCGTTTTTCTGCTAGCCGCAGCCGCGCTTTCGGTCGATTATGGCTGGCAGCCGCTCGATGGGGGCGGCTTCGAGTACATCATCCAGATCGAGCCTGAGCTGTTGGACTCCCTGCTGGCCGGCGAATCGCTACGCAGCGATCTGCCGAATTACATGCGCGATGTGCGCAGCTACCGCGTCCAGGTCGGCCGCGGTGAAGTGCCGCGTCTAGGCAACCCGCAAGCCACGGTGGCCCAGGCGCCTCCGCATCGGCACGATGCACGGGAGCAGATGGCAGAGCCGCCGATCGAGAAACCGCGGGATCGTTGGACTCCCTATGGAGAGGCGCAGCAAGCAACTCCGGCCAAACGCAACGACCAGCGTTATCCGGAATTCAATCAACGTTCTGACACCACGAAGCCGCAGTTGCCGGCGCAAGCGTCTTTGCCGCGGCCCGTGGACGACGATCGGCCGGGGCGCTTCTTGCCCGAGCCGGGCAGCGCTGCGCTGGTGCAGCAGACCAGTGGCTACGGCGTGGGCGAATCCAAGACCGCCAATTCCAAAGGCGAGGCTGGACCATCGGGAGCGAAGCCGCCGGCCGTCACGGCCGCGGAGGCGTCCAAGCCGTGGCTGCCGCTTACCTTCACGCTGCTGTGCTTGTTTGTCTCTCTGGGAGGCAACGCCTACCTGGGTTTGCAATGGTGGACCATTCGCCAACGCTGCCAGCAGTTGCTCCGCTCGCGGCGAATGGGAAAGGGACCGCACACGCCCACCCGTGGATCGGAGAGCGATCGCGAGCACACCAAGGAAGACGAGTACGCGGCCGACGACGAAGACGAAGAGGTGCGGGCCATCTCCGAAGACGAGCTTCCCCACGGCAAGCGTCGCCGCGGTTGATAATCGCCCGGCTGCCGCATGAACTACTTCGCACACGGTCTGGCGCACCTGGACGATCCCTATGTGTTAGCCGGCACCGCCGTGCCCGATTGGCTGAACGTAGCCGATCGCCGTGTGCGTGTTCGCTCCAAGCAGGCGGCGCTGTTCGATGATGGCTCCGCTTCAACACTGGCCCGGCTGGCCCGCGGCATCGTGCAGCACCATCGCGACGACGCCTGGTTCCACGAGACGCGCGCCTTCCACGAGCTGTGTTGGCAGTTCACGGTCGAGATCAAGCAGACGCTCCCGGACGATGAGGGCTTTCGACCAAGCTTCCTCGGGCATATTCTGGTCGAGATTCTGTTAGACGCGGATCTCATCGCCCGCCATCCGCGGCAACTGGACGCGTACTACGCCGCGCTGGAATCGATCGACGGCCTGGTGGTGCAGCAAGCCGTAAATCGAATGGCCGCCCGTTCGACCGAACGCCTGGCGGTGCTGATTCCGCTTTTCTGCCGCGAGCGCTTCTTGTGGGACTACCTGGACGATGGCAAACTGCTGATGCGGCTGAATCAGGTGATGCGCCGCGTGGGCTTGCCGCAGATTCCCGAGGCGCTGCTCGCGTGGCTGCCGCAGGCACGACAGACGGTGGCCGCGCAGGCCG
>JBGTDH010000688.1:0-5632 GCA_041748435.1 Pirellulales bacterium | reverse complement strand
CCCTGCCGAGTCAACGATTTTGCCGGCCTCCAAGCTCGGTTTTCCTGAAAACCCCTCACAGGAACGACGACGCGCGCCGGTCGCGAAACCTGCGCGTGCCGCCGCCCTGCACTGCCCCGTCACACCAGTCGCTGATCGCGCGCAAAACCGGCCCCGAATTCCGGAAAGATTTTCCGAATTGTTTTCCGCGATCTGGAAGCCGGCGGGTGCGGGTTTCGCGTCACCAATCGCGGGAGGCTAGTTTCTGCGCGAAAACGGGGGGCGCGGTCTCTCAAATGCCACGCGGCGTTTTCGCACGCTGGCGCGCGAATTTCGGGACTATCGGGACATTCCTGCGCGGTCCCGAAATTCCCCTTTGGCTTCGATCAATCCCCGGTTCGCCATACCGCACTCTCCTCCTTTCAAGTTCGTAGTACTGCCTTTCAGGCGGCCGATCCGATCTCACGCAGAGCCGCAGGGTTCGCAGAGAGGAAAGTTAGTCGGATGCCGGTCCTGCACTCCTCTCCGCGGGCACTGCGCCTCCGCGTGAAACCCTCGTTGCTTCCATCGTGCGCCGCCGTCCACGGACACCCAGAATCCGGAACCGCCAACAAAAAAAGCCTGCGGCGACTATTTCAGTCATCGCAGGCTCAGCCCAACACCCGAGAGCGCACCCCCGGGCCCGGCACGATACCGTCTATTGTGACATAGTATACATATAAACAGTATTGGTCCAGGCCAAGTCGTTTCCCGCAGGCGGCCGCGAACCGGCGTGAGTATGCGACCGCATTCAGCGGCTGCGCGCTCGTGCTGTGATGCCGCCGCCACTATTCCGCTGCGGTGATGCCGATGCCGTTAGACAGAAACCGCACGTTGGCGCGTCATCGAAGGGGCGGGGCTTGACGAGCGGCCACCGATTCGCGGCGGGCTAACGTGGCGTGGAGGGATTGGGATTGCTGCCGGCGATCGATGCGAATCTCCACCTCCCGTCCTGGCTCCATCCTGCTGATGACACGACCCAAATGCCTGGCTGTGGTAATTCGTTGACCATCGACGGAGAGAATTACATCCTGATCGCGAATGCCCGCGCGCTGCGCCGGACTATTGGGATGCACACGACGAACGACAGCAGCCGTGGCGAAACGATCGTTGAGATCGACACCAAACCAGGCGCCCTTGGTGACCGAAGGAGCATCTTCCGCGTCGCGATTGAGATGTAAGGTCAGCTTTTGCTCCTCACGCAATACCATAATCGGAACGACGTCGCTCTTCGCGGCACTGATCAAGTTATCGAAGTCGGACTCGGTCCGCACGCGGCGCTCGTCCACGGCAATGACCACGTCGCCTGACTGGAATTTCGCCTTGGCGGCCACGCTGTCGGGTTGCAGAAGGGAAATCTCCAGACCCATCTCCGTCTGCTCGAATTTAACGCCCAGATCACCAGACTCCGCAACGTCACGCGATGCGGCGCGGGCTTGGCTCGCGGTGACCGTAATTGAAAGCCCGAGTAGCAGTGCGGCGAATCCTGTATTGTGCATGTTCATTTTTCGACTCCTGTTCAGCCTTGTTGCGACCCCCCTGATAAACGCGGGGCAAGTCTGAAATAGACTCGATGCATCTGTTGGGCCAATGCATGCATTCCGGAGCCAAAACTTGCAAGATCAGCGATGATCGCTGCGCGGCCAAAGTGGTTCTCAACGCGTCAGGCGCCGCCGCGGCCTGATCGGCAACGAGGCTTTCCGCTTCCGCTTTGCCGTGCCCATCACTTCACTTCCAGCATCCGCTCCAACGCGACGAGCGACCAGCGGGCCACATCCGGGTCAACTTCGATCACGTTCACCGGAGTGCCGGCGGCAAGATTTTCCAGGCTCCAGCAGAGGTGTGCCAGGTCGATGCGGTACATCGTGGCGCACATGCAGACCACGGGCGAGAGGAAGTGAATCTCCTGCTCGGGATGCTCCTGCTTCAGACGGTTCACCAGATGCAGCTCCGTGCCGATGGCCCACTTCGTGCCCGGCGGGGCTTGCTCCACTTCGCGAATGATCTTGCCCGTCGATCCGCGGATGTCGGCCTGATCGACCACTTCCATCGTGCATTCGGGATGCACCAGCACCTTGATGCCCGGATAGCGGGCGCGGAACTGCTCGACGTGCTCGGTGCGAAACATCTGATGCACGCTGCAATGCCCTTTCCACAGCAACACGCGGCTGGATTGCAAGGCCGCCTCCGTGTTGCCGCCGAGCTCTTCGGCCAGCGGATCCCAGACGGGCATCTGCTCCAGCGGGATGCCCATCGCTTTGGCTGTGTTGCGTCCCAGGTGCTGATCGGGAAAGAACAGCACGCGCTTGGTGCGGGCAAAGGACCACTCCAGGACGGCTTTGGCGTTGCTGGAGGTGCAAACAATGCCGCCGTGCCGGCCGCAGAAGGCTTTCAGGCTGGCGGCCGAGTTGATGTACGTGACCGGCGTGATGTCGGCGGTGTCGATTACCTGCCCCAACTCGCTCCAGCAATTCTCGACTTGCTCGATGGCGGCCATATCGGCCATCGAGCAGCCGGCCGCCATATCCGGCAAGACCACGGTAACGCGCTCGCCGTCGCGGGCCGCCAGCCGCTCGGGCCGGTTGGCCAAAATGTCGGCCGTTTCCGCCATGAAATGCACGCCGCAGAACACGATCCAGCGGCAATCTCCGCTGGAGGCGGCCATCTGCGAAAGCTGATAGCTATCGCCTCGCAGATCGGAAAGCGCAATCACTTCGTCCTGCTGATAGTGATGCCCCAGAATCAGCAGCCGCGAACCCATCTCGGCGCGAAGCCTGGCAATTCGCTCCGTCAGGGTCGCGTTATCCAGCGACTTGTACGGCTTCAGAGGTAAGGCGGGCGAAACAGGCGCTTCCAACGTGGCAGTCATCGCAGCATCCGCGGGTGAGCGAGTTAGTTGATCCAATTATACCGCATGGCAACCGGTTGAGTGATCAACCGGGTAGGGTGGGTCGAGTCGTCGAGAACCACCACGCGTTGCATCAGGTGGGTCTCGCGGACTCGACCCACCCTACTTCCCCATCTCGTACACAATGCGGCCGTGCTTCTGGTGGCGGCTGATGCGGTCCGTGGCGTAGAGGCCGGCCAGGACGAACTCGACACAACTGGCCCGCACGGCGGCATCGCCGGAGGCGTTTACCTCAAACGCCTTGTCCCAGGCCGGCGGCACACGCTCCAGGCGCTTGGCGTATTCGGCGGAAGGGAGCAGGTCTCCCACCTCGATCTTCACGCCGCGCGAGAAAATCTGCGCGATCTGCTCCAGACCGTGCTGATCGACATATTCATCGAACACCGTCTTCACGGCCTCCGCCACTAAGGCGTCGAGCACCTGCCGCTCGCTCAGTTGATGGCTGCCCATCAGGTCCAGCTCCAGCTTGCCCAAGGACGACGAATACAAGTGTCCCAGATCGCTCATCCGCGGCACGGCGGGCTTTTCTTCCAACAACGCCCCGCGGTGCCGGGCACTGGCGATCATCGTGCGATAGTTGGCAATGCTGAACCGCGCGCTCACGCCGGAATGATGGTCGATGTACTTGCTCTTGCGAGCCGCCATCGAGACCTCTTCCACAATCTGCCGCATGAAATACGGCACCACGACGGGGAATTGCCCGTCCAACTCCACGTCGGCCTCTTGCTCCATGATCTGGATGCCCAGGTCCCGTTCCCGCGGATAGTGCGTGTGAATGACCGAGCCGATGCGATCCTTAAGCTGCGGGATGACCTTGCCGCTGCGGTTGTAGGTGGCCGGGTTGGCGGAGAACAGAATCACCAGGTCCAGATCGAACTGCACCGGATAGCCACGAATCTGCACGTCCCGCTCTTCCAGAATGTTGAACAAACCCACCTGCACCAGCTCGTCCAGCTCCGGCAATTCGTTCATGGCGAAGATGCCGCGATGCATGCGGGGGATGAGACCGAAGTGCAGCGCGTCTTCGGCGGCCATGCTCGTCCCGCCCGCGAGCTTGGCCGGATCGATCTCGCCGATGATGTCGGCGAACTTGGTCCCCGGCGCCAGCCGCTCGGCGTAACGCTCGGCACGCGGCCACCAGGCGATGGGCACCTCCGCCTCCGCTCGGCTTGCTACGAACTCCTTGGCCATCCGCGTGATCGGCTTCAGTGGGTCTTCATGCACCGGACAACCGGGCAAATCGAGATAGGGAACATGCTCATCCAGGAACCGCACCAAGAGCCGCATCAACCGGCTCTTGGCCTGCCCTTTCTCGCCCAAAAACAGCATGTCGTGCCGGGCTAACAGCGCAATGTTGATCTCCGGAATGACCGTGTTCTCGTAGCCCACGATGCCGGGGAACAGCTCTTCGCGGGAGGCGAGCAGCCGCAGGAAGTTATCGTAGATTTCGCGTTTAACGGTCTTGGATTGCCAGCCGCTCTCGCGGAGCAGGGCCAGGTTTGCAGGTCGTAAAGGTTGCATGCAGTCGATCGCAGTGTGTGCAAGTAGTGGGTCTAGCAGATTATAGCGCCCGCGGGACCGTGGCCAACCGCCCGCGGGTGCGGCTGCTATAATGCGAGGATGATCGAAGAGCAGATCATTCTGGTGGATGAGCACGATCGCGAGATTGGCGTGGCGCCCAAACTGGCGAGCCATCATGCGGAAACGCCGCTGCATCGGGCCTTCTCTTGCTTTGTGTTCAACGGCCGCGGGGAGTTCCTGCTTACCCAGCGGGCATTGGCCAAGAAAGTCTTCCCCGGCCTCTGGACCAATAGCTGTTGCGGACACCCGGCGCCCGGAGAGACGCGCGAGGATGCCGTGCGGCGTCGATTGCGCGAGGAGCTGGGTCTCGCGCCGGACCGGCTGGAACTGGTGCTGCCCGACTTTCGTTATCGGGCGGAAATGAACGGCGTTGTCGAGAACGAAATCTGTCCGGTGTTCGTTGCGCAGTGCGACGAGACGCCAGCGCGCAACGCCGCGGAGGTGCAAACCGTTCAATGGATCCCCTGGATATCGTTTGTCGAGCGCGTCCAGAGCGAGCCAGGCAGCCTTTCTCCCTGGTGCGTGCTGGAGACCCAGCAACTCCTGGCCAGCCCGGCGTTTCTCGAATTGCTGCGAGATTTCACCGCTTGATTTGTTGGTAGTTTCGCGCCCATGACCACGACCTCCGTCAGCCTGCTGGAGCGTCTGCGCCGTCCCGAGGAAACGGAGGCTTGGCCGCGGTTTGTCCGGCTGTACACGCCCTTGTTGTTCTATTGGGCGCGGCGAATGGGTCTCGGGCAGGACGATGCCGCCGACCTGGTGCAGGATGTGCTCACGGTGCTCGTGCAGAAGCTTCCCACGTTTCAGTACGAGGCCGATAAGAGCTTCCGCCGCTGGCTGCACACCATCACGTTGAACAAGTGGCGCGAGCGCGGGCGGCGCAAAGTGCTTCCCCAAGCCGGCCCGGACGACCCGGGCTTGTCGGCGGCTGCCGCGGTGAGCGAAGACCAACCGTTCGACGAGACGGAGTATCGCCAGCAGCTTGTCGGACAAGCATTGCGGATCATGCAGGCAGACTTTGAGCCCGCCACCTGGAAAGCCTGCTGGGAAGCCACGGTTGCGGGCCGGCCGGCGGCCGAGATTGCCGCCGAACTTGGCGTCAGCATCAGCGTGGTCTACAGCGCC
>JBGTDH010000687.1:0-4698 GCA_041748435.1 Pirellulales bacterium | reverse complement strand
CCGATGCGCTGCAGTTAGTGACCACGACCGATCGCCAAGCCGTGGGCCACTTGCTCGCGTTGCCCGAGTACATCAGCGTCGCCATCCCGCGCGGCGGCGAGGGGCTGATCCGCCGCGTGGCCGAGGAGGCCCGCATGCCGGTGATCAAGCACTTCACCGGCAACTGTCATGTGTATGTCGACCGCGCGGCGGACCCGACGCTGGCCGAGCAGATTACGGTCAACGCCAAGTGCCATCGGTTGGGAGTGTGCAACGCCGCCGAAAGCTTGCTGATCCATGCCGACGTGGCCGAGGAGCTATTGCCGCGCATTGCGCAAGCCTTGATTGCGCGGGGCATCGAGATTCGCGGCGATCCGCACACGCGGCGCCTTGTGCCGCAAGCCGTGGCGGCGCACGAAGAAGACTACGCGACTGAGTATTTGGCGCCGATCATCTCTTGCAAAGTGGTCGATTCCCTGGAGGCGGCGATTGCGCACATCAACCGTTACGGATCGCAACACACGGATGCCATCGTGACAGGCGATCTTGCCGCCGCGCGGGCGTTTGCCGCTCGTGTCGACAGCTCGGCCGTCATGATCAACGCCAGCACGCGATTTAACGATGGCGGCGAAATTGGCCTGGGGGCCGAGATCGGCATCAGCACCGATAAGTTCCATGCCCGCGGCCCGTGCGGGTTGAAAGAGCTCACCAGCTACAAGTACGTGATTTATGGCGACGGGCAAGTGAGGGAGTAGTTATTCGTCAGTAGTCAGTAGTTAGTGGTCAGTACAGACTACTGACTACGGACAACTGACTAAACGTAGGAGGTCAAGGATGGCCGCGGATGTCTTAAGCCAATCGGAAGTGGAGAGCCTGCTCTCGGCCACGGACAGCGGCAGCGCGGCTCCCGGCGCAACGGCCGAAACCGCCGCTCCAAAGGCGGCAGCCCCCTCACGTTCGCGCGATCGTATCGCCGCCTATGATTTCAAGCGTCCCGAGCGCGTGGGCAAAGAGCAGATGCGCGCCTTGCAGACGTTGCACGAGGGTTTCGGCCGCAACTTCGCCGTGGCGCTCTCCGCGCTGCTGCGTTCGATGGTCGAAGTGAAGCTCACGGGGGCCGATCAGCTCACGTACAGCGAGTTCATCTTCAGCCTGGAGAATCCCACGTGCTTTAACGTGCTGAGCGCGGAGCCGCTGGAAGGCAACCTGATTTTGGACATCAACCCGGCCATCTTGTACCCGATTATCGATCGGCTGCTGGGAGGCGGTCGCGAGACGGGCCCGCTCGCGCGGCGGCCGCTCACCGAGATCGAGCTGCGACTGGTGGGACGCATCACGGACCTGTTCATGGCCGAGCTGCGGCACGCCTGGGGGAATGTGCTGGATATCCGGTTCGAAGTGGCCCGCGTGGAAAGCAATCCGCAGCTCGTGCAGATCGTGCCGCCGAATGAAGTGGTGGTGCTGATTGCTTTCGAGCTGACGCTGGGAGATGTGCGCGGCATGATGAACCTGTGCATTCCGTTCAACTCGATCGAGCGCATCGGCGCGAAGCTGTCTTCCAACACTTGGACCGCCTATGGCAAGAACGTCTCCACGCCCGAAACGATTCGCCAGGTGGCGGAAAACCTCAAGGAGTCGGTCGTGCAGGTCGTGGCGCAACTGGCCCAGACCAAAATCACCACGGGCGAGTTGATCGGCCTGCGCGTGGGGGACATCATCACCACGCAGCAAGATGTTAAGACGCCGCTGATTGTGAACGTGGAGGGATTGGAAAAATTCCACGCGCGGCCGGGAGCATACAAGGGGCGGTCTGCCATTCGGATCGAAACGGCCGTGGCGAACACTCCGGCCAGCGCCGGCAGCAAGGCCGCCGGTTAATTCCGCGGTCCAAGGCAGTCGATTCCATCCCCGAAGCGACTCCCTTCTCCCCATGCCGCCGGGCTCTCGTTGCGATGAGCGCCGCTCTCCAAGCCGTTAGAACTGCTGCCTTGCGCGCGTCGGTCACTGCCGCCCCGTTGCCGCTGGTGGGACAGGTCGGATCGTGGCGTTTGACGCGGCTGGTCTCGGCGGGCCAATTGTGCCGGGTCTATCAGGCGGCGCCGGCGGAAAGCTCGGCCCGCACCGCCGATTATGCGGTGAAGCTGCTGACGCCGGAGCACGAGCAAGACTCGCAGGCCGTAGCATGCTTTCGTCGAGAGGCCGAGATCGGAAGCCGCGTCGCGCATCCGCACCTCGTGCCCGTGCTGATGCAACATGCGACTGAACCGCCCTACTATCTGGTCATGCCGTGGCTGGCGGGCACAACCTTGGAAGCCATGTTGCGAGGAGGGCCCTTATCAATCGCGTCGGCACTTTGGATCGCCCGGCAGGTGGCCTCCGCGCTGGACGCTCTGCACTCCGTTGGCTGGCTGCACGGCGATATCAAGCCGGCCAACATGATGGTCTCACCCCTGGGACACACCACGCTGCTGGACTTGGGCTTTGCCGTGCCGATCGAGCAGGCGGGATGGGACGAGCGCTCGATGCAGGGCACGTTTTCTTATCTTGCCCCGGAGCGGTTCGACGCTCATCGCCCGACTGATATTCGGAGCGATCTGTACAGCCTGGGCGTGACGTTGTTCGAAATGCTCACCGGCCGCGTCCCCTTCACCGGCCGCAGTGCCGCGGAGATCATCGGCCAGCACCGCAGTGCGCGCCCCGACAGCGTGCGCCGTTTTCTCCCGCACGTGCCGCGCGAAATCGCCGACCTCGTCGCCCGGATGCTGTCCAAAGAACCGCTCCGCCGACCCCAGACTCCACGCGAAGCTCTTGATCAACTCGCGCGGCTGGAAATCTCGCTGTTGGCCGAGCGATAGCTCTCATCGAGAACTTCGACTGGATGCACCACGTCTAGACGGTGGCCTTGTTGGCGGGCCTCGCGAGCGATCTGCAACAGGCAGCCGGCGTTGGCGGTGATCACCATATCGGCGCCGGTGGTGAGAATGTTGTTCAGCTTGCGGCGGCCTAAGCGGCCGGCCATCTCGGGTTCCGTGAGGTTGTACGTTCCGGCAGCGCCGCAACAGAGATCGCTCTCCGGCAACTCCTTTAACACCAGTCCCGGCACCTTGGCTAGCAAGCGGCGCGGCGCTTCGCGAATTTTCTGAGCGTGGCCCAGGTGGCAGGCATCGTGATACGTGGCCACGCGGCGAACCTCGCCTTCCGGCGCCACCAAGCCGAGCGCATCGAGAAACTCGGTGACGTCTTTCACCTTGGCGGCAAACTGCTCACGAGCCGCCGTGTGCTCATCGTGCCAATGATGGCCATAGTCTTTGAGCATCGCCCCGCAGCCGGCCACATTCAGAATGATGGCATCGACGCCGCTGGTATCGAAGGCCGACAGATTCTGAAGTGAGAACTGCCTGGCCGGCTCGCTGGCCCCGGCATGAAAATGAATCGCGCCGCAACACGCTTGCTGCCGCGGCACCACCACGTCGCAGCCGTTCTGCTGCAAGACACGAATGGTGGCCCAATGCGTGTGGCGGAACATCACGTCGGCCACGCAACCGGTGAACAGCGCGACCCTCGCGCGACGCCGCCCGAGGGCCGGGACCACCGCCGGCAGCTCGGGGGCGGTCTCTTTCAGCGGCGGCAGCATGGTGGTGAGCTGCCGGAGCCGCGAGGGCAAGAGCCGCAGCAAGCCCAGCGATTCGGCGGCCCGCATCAGTCCCAAGCGTTGTGCGATGCGCGCTGGTACGAGGGCTTTGCGCATCCGCTCAGGATAGGGGAACAGCTTGAAGATGATCCAGCGATGAAACCAATCGGACGATTTCGGGGGCGTCTCGCCGGTTTGTTCCATCGCAATGCGGAACGGCTCGATGAGCTTGCCGTATTGCACTCCGGAGGGGCACGCGGTCTCGCAGGCCCGGCAATCGAGGCACAGCTCCAGATGCCGCCGCACTTCGCTGGTCAACTCCAAGCGGCCATCGGTGACCGAACGCATCAGGTAGATGCGGCCGCGCGGGCTGTCGTTCTCGTTTCCCAACTCGACATACGTCGGGCAGCTTGCCGTGCAGAGGCCGCAGTGGACGCAATCCAGGAACAACTGATAATCGATGCCCGCCCCGGGATTGGCGGGTTTTGCGGGTGCAATCGTCGGACTCGGTTCGTTCATGACGCTCCGTACACAAAGCGGCCGGGATTCAGCAGATTATAGGGATCGAACTGCTGCTTGACGGCCTGCATGACTCGCAAATCGTCCGGGGCGCCGCCCCAGGTTACTTGCCGCGTGGCTTCCAGCCCTTCGCCGGCGGACAGCACAACGACGTTGCCGCCCGTCTGCCGGGCCGCGGGCTGCAGTTTCTTGACAATCGCCTGGGACAGCTCGCCCCCGGTCAGACTCTGCATGCGAGCCAGCACAATGCCGTTGCCCGCGTGCGCTTGCAGGCTGCATTGCGGATCGAGCGTTTCGAGCATTTGCCCCACTGCGCACACCGCACTCGGGACGACGTTGATTTTCAACACGATCGCCGCCGGCTCCGCGGGGAAATCAGTAAGCCGCCGCCAGAGCGGATCGACCTGCTCAGCCGGGGGCTGATGAATTCTTCGCAGGCCTTGCTCTTGCCATTCGCCCCGCAGGCGGGAGAGCATCCAATCGACTTCGGTCTTGGTGCCCTCAAAACCCACCAGCATCACAGTGCCCGCTTCGGCCGCGAGCGGAGCGATGGCCGGATCGGCTTGCCA
>JBGTDH010000686.1:0-6340 GCA_041748435.1 Pirellulales bacterium | reverse complement strand
GCTGCCGCGTGGTGGGCCGCTCTTTGCCGGCCGTGGTCACGTCGCTTCCCGCCAAAGCGTTGACCAGCGTACTCTTGCCCGTCCCAGTGCCCCCCAGCATCGCCACAATTAACGGTGCATCCAGGCGCACACGAAACGTACTGGCCCGCTCTGCCAGCCGCGCGACGAGCATCTGGCATTGCCGCGCCGCCGACCAATCCGGCGCGCGATCGGCCCAGGCGGCCAACTCCGCCAGAATCCAATCCACCTCCGCCAAGAGCTCCAGATGTGCAGCGTCGTTGGTATGCATGTCGCGAGAGATCGTAGTGGAAAGGATCAGGCGTTGTCGGGCAAGCTCAGCGACTCGTGCTACTGGCCGGTTGCCGCTTCAGCGCGCGGCTGCCGGCGCAGAGATATTCGGGAGTGCCGTCGGCGGCGCGAACGAGCGAAAGCGTGGTGGAGGGGAGTGAGCCGGATCCGGCGACGGTGAGATGGTCGGCGTCGACAAAGCTAACCGGCACGGCGGCGGTGAAAGGGCCGTCGCCGGTGCGGCGTCGTAATCGCAAGCGGCCGTCGTGGACGGTCAGCTCCAGCGTCTGGCGATTGTTCGTATACACTCCGGCGAGGCGCGCGAGCTCTGATTCGTTAAGGGTAGAAGGCGTAAGACGCGGCTTCGCCGGTTCCGCGGCTTTGGGCAGCATAAGTTGCAGAGCCTTGGCCGCAGTCTTCGGAAGCGAGCTGCCCGTGCGATTAGTGAGGATGATGACCGCCACTTTCTCCTCGGGAACCAGACGAATGGTGCTGCCGTATCCGGTCCGCGAGCCACCATGAGAAAGCACCCGCACGCTCCCCTCATGGCCGATGACCAGGCCATAGCCGTAATGGTCGTCGGCGCCGGGGCGCGGGACGCGCGGCTCGGAGAGTTGGCGGATGACATGAGGCGAGAGCGCCTGGCGGCCGTCCAATCTGCCCTCGTTCATAAACGCGATCGCGAATCGCGCCAGCTCGTTGACGCTGGAGTACATCTGCCCGGCGGGCCATGTGCCGGCGTTATCGGCCTGAGGCCGGACAATAGCCGGCGAGCCGCCGCGCACTTCGTGACCCAGGGCCAACGGCCAGGTCATGGCCAGCGTGGGCCGCAGCGTGGTGCGCGGCATACCCAACGGGCGAAACAATCGCTCGGTCAGCACCTCGGCATACGGCCGGCCGGCCAGTTGCTCGCATGCCAGGCCGGCGATCCAATATCCGGGATTGGCGTACGAATGAATCTCTCCCGGCTCCGTGAATAACCAACTGGCATCCATCGCGCGCACGCCCGCCGCCAAGGCCGCGTCGTCGTGCAGGCCGCTCATGACCGACTCGTCGGTGAGGCCTGCCGTGTGCGTCAGCAATTGATGCGGCGTGAGCGCGGCAATGCGGGGGTGCAAGTCCGGGATCACGTCGCCTACCGGAGCGTCGAGCCGCAGCTTGCCGTCTCCTGCAAGCGAAACCAACGCGGCGGCGGTGAACATCTTGGTGGTCGACCCCAGCCGAAACAGCATCTCCGGAGTCACGGCCTGGGCAGTCTCGACGTTGGCCAGACCAAATCCCTCGGCGAACACGACGCGGTCTCCCTGGACTATGGCGATGGCTGCGCCCGGCGTGCGCGATTGTTTCAACTCTGCCTCTGCCTCGAGGCGCAAAGGCGAGAAATCGAGCGTCACCTGCGGCCGGCCCAGATGCTTCTCGAACCAGTCGAGGTTCGTTTGCATCAGCGTCAAGATCATGCGCGGCTCGGTCGGCCCGTGCGGCTGGCGGGGCAACACGAGCATCTCGACCGGCGTGCCCTGCTGCTTCAAGGCGTTGTAGAACTCATAACCTTGCGAAATTGGCACGCGCACATCGGCATCGCCGTGTTGCACCAGCGTCGCCGTGGTGGCGCCTTGGGCGTTGAACACGGCCGAGCGGCTGCGGTACAGCGTGGCGTCTTCCCACGGCTGCGAGCCGAAGTAATCGGGCAAAAAGCCGGGGATATCGGCCGTACCTGTGAAGCTCACGAGGTTGGTCACGGCCGCGCCGACGGAAGCGGCCTTGAATCGCCGCGTCTGCGTGACGGTCCAGGAAGTCATGTAGCCGCCGTAGCTCCAGCCCATCACGCCCAGACGTCGCGGATCGGCCAGGCCGCGCTCGATCAGATGATCAACGCCGGCCATCAGATCGCGATAATCGCCACCGCCCCAATCCTGGTAGTTGGCGTACCGAAACTCGCGGCCGTAACCGGAAGACCCTCGCGGATTGGGCTGCAACACCGCGAAGCCTCGCGCCGCGAAACAGGCATTGGGATAAATGCCAGCACTCCCCGGATACGATTGCACGAACACGCCCATCGGCCCGCCGTGAACTTGCAGCAACAGCGGAACCCGCGCGCCCGGACGAAAATCGACGGGCAAGGTCAGCAGCCCCTCGATCTCGCGGCCATCGGGACTGCTCCACCGCACAACCTCGACCTTGCCCAGCGGCGGTTGCTCGACCGAGGCGTTGGCTCGACTCACTTGGGTGAACGCAACCTTGTCGACCGGTGAGACCGCGGCCTCGGGCGGTTGACGGGGAGACTCGCGCACGGTGCCCAGCATGGTGCGCGTGGCGTTCAGCTCGATCGAGCGCAGCAGTTCTTCGCCCGAATACAGCTCTTCGATCTGGCCGGATGCCACGCTCTGCGCGTAGACCCGGTTGAGCGTGCCGCGCGTCTCGCTGAACAGCAGCTTGGCGCCATCGGCCGACCAGCCGAGCAACGAGGGTTGTTGATCGTAGCTGGCGGCCAGCGACTTCGCCTCGCCGCCGTCCGTCGAAACAACAGCCAGTGCATAGCAGCCGGCCCAGCGGGGCGGATTATCGCTCACAACGTAGGCCACCGAGCGGCCATCGGGCGAGAACACCGGCGCGAACTCGGCGCCATTCGTAATTGCCAACGCACGCACGTCCCCTGTGTCTACATCGACAATCGACAGATCGGCCTGCGGCCACAGATCGGCCGAGGGCGAGGGGCGATGCGAGAACACGATTGCCTTGCCATCGGGCGACCAATCGAAACTCCCGCCGCCCGGCCGCGCGGCCGGAGAGATGGTGTAGTCCCCGTCAGTGAGCAATCGCGGCTTGGCCCTAGGCTCGCCAGGCTGGACCTTGCCCACCGCGTCGATGTCCAGCACATACAGGCGGTCCTGTTTGGGGTCTCGATCGACCCAGCGGGCGTCCTCCTTGGCTTTGTTCTTCTTCTGCTCTTCCTCGGACGGCGGATCGGTCATCACGAAGGCAATCTGCTTGGCATCCGGAGACCAAGCCAGTGCGCCAACGCCGGACTTTGCGTCCGTGAGCTGTTCGGCCTCTCCCCCTGCTACGCGCAAGCGATACAGGTTCGGCTTGCCGGACCGCTCGGAAGTGAACGCCAGATGCTTGCCATCCGGAGACCACGTAGGATTGGTGGAGGACTTTGGATCGAACGTCATCTGCGCAGCGCCCGTCCCATCGGCATGGGCCAGCCAGATTTGCGAGACATACTCACTGCGGTCGTCGTTCATCACGGCTTGTGCGACCGTGTACGCCACACGCTTGCCATCTGGCGCGGGACGCACCTGCGCAATCCGACGCACCTGCATCATTCGCGCGGGCGTCCAACCCGAGGGCACATCCTCGCTTCTCGCCGAGGGCTGAGCAGAGCAAAGCAGCAGGCTAAAGACTGCGATTAAGCACAATGGCCGGCGAGAACGTGGATTCAACGGCATACAAAGTAGTCCTGAGAGAGCAAATCAAGGCAGGCGTCGCTCACGCAACGACTCGCACTATGATGATTGCCGCGGACTTTGCAAGCCAGTCCTGCTCCCTCTCCCCTTGGGAGAGGGCGGGGTGAGGGCTGCTACTTCCGCGGGAATTCGTGTGATTTCCGTCGTTTGTGAAACGCGACTGCCGGCAGACATTTCACGTTCCCCTCGATCTCAGGCATGCTGCTCCTTTCCGAATCGCGCATGGGAAACGGGGATCGCGGTGCGTCAAATGCCCGCCCCTTGCTCATACAGGCCGATTTCCATGTTCTCCCGCCGACTTTCCGCAGTTTCCGGACCCGCTTGCCCGGTTCGGAAATTCGCTTCGCTCTCCGCGGGCGCCGTGCCGCTCTCCGGCACGGCAGCCCCGCTGCTGGAATCGCGCTTGAGCCTTTCCAGAGCCCGCCGCACACAAGGCGTGCTTCGTTTGCGCCCCGCCAGGTCGTCCTGCAGCTCCATGATCCGATCGAGCACCGTGGCACGGTCCTGGGCATTGCTCAGACCTTGGACCAGAAATCCCACCACGTCCGTCAGCACGGCGTTCAGATCAGCCGCGGTGAAGGTCCGCGGCGGACGTCGCGCGTAGCGATTGGGATTCTGCCGTTCCAGGATCCAGGCCGCGGCCCGCCAGGACGTTTGGCTCTGGTCCAGAATTCTTCGCAGCGGCGTGATGTCCTGGCTCATTTCCGCCCGCCGCAACCGCTCGGCAAAGTCCTGGTCTTTGCGAATGGTCTCAAACAGCGTGGTGTATCCGACTCCCACGTGCCGCGCGGCCTGCTTGCGCGAACAGCCCATTCCCACCAGCCCGCAACCAGCGACTGCTTCTCCAGGTCAAACACCTTCGGCCGCCCCTTCCTCGCCCCGCCTTCTTGCCCGTCCATCGTTGCACCTCCGCGCGCCTGCCAACAAAAAAGCCCGCGACGACTCCGTAGTCTTTCGCGGGCTCGCACGACACCCGGCACCCCGGGCTCGGCCTGATACCGTATATGTACTTATGTATATTATGTCGTTGGCCGCTTGTCAAGACCCGCGCGAGAACCTGAGGGCGACGAGGTGGCATGGTTAAACCGATCACGCGTCCTGATTGATGGCGTATCGAAGCCTGACGCCCCCGCTTTATTGGACGCCCATTCGTCGTCATTTCCTATCCTGCCAATCGAAGCCTGACCCCTTATTCAGTCTCGACTTCCCATGACAGTGCTCTTCCCCCTTGATCTGGATTACCAGCTACTTCTGGCTGGCCAATGCCTTCAGCTTGTCCTTTGCGACTTTATGCCCTGCCGCTGCGGCCTGCCTGTACCATTTCACGGCTCTCGGCGTGCTTGCGGTACCACCCAAGCCGAGTTCAAGGCAACGAGCCAAATTGACTTGAGCTTTCACATCGCCGCCCTTGGCGGCCGACAAAAACAGGGCCCGGGCTTTCTTCAAGTCCTTACGGACTCCTTCGCCATCGCGGTACATTGTCCCCAGATTGTTTTGAGCGAGTATATCGCCGCGAGCGGCCGCACGCCGGTACCACTTGGCAGCGGAAGGCAGGTCCTGTGGCACGCCTGGCCCGTTTGCGAAATACAACGCCACGTTGAACATGGCGCTGCGATAGCCGGCTTGCGCCGCCCTCAGAAACCACTTGAATGCGACCCTCGGCTTAGGAGGATTGCACTTTCCGCTGGCATACAATGCCCCCAGGTTGTATTGACAATCGGCTGAACCAAGTCGAGCACCGCCACGGTAGAACGCCGCGGCGAGCGCGGCCGATTTCTTTACACCACGTCCGTACTCGTGAAGCACACCGAGGTTAAGATACGCGTCTTTGACGCCCATTTTTGCCGCCCGTTTGAGCCATTCAACCGCAAGCTTGCGATTCTTTCGTACGCCTTCCCCCTCGGTGTAACAGACACCCAGATCGTATAATGCATGAGCACATCCGTTCTCAGCAGCAACACGTAGCCACCGAATGCCACGTGGAACGTCCTTCTTTCCACCGAGCCCCTCAAATAAGCAATATGCGAGGCTATATTGCGCTTGCGCGAGGCCAAGCTTAGCGGCAGTAGTGAAATGCCGGCGCGCGATGCGTAACGATCTCGTAGAGCGACGAAGAGCGTGACGTCTACCCGATTGATATGCGCGTGCCGCCTCCCGTTGCAGGGAATCATTTCGAGAGGTCATTGGGGCATCTCACACGGGGGGGCATACAGGCACCGCTACCGTTCGCACGGCCTGTGGTGCTGGAGTAATCCGTGGGACCGGCCACGCCGCCGACTCGCACTATGATGATTGCAGCGGACTTTGCAAGCCAGTCGCGGCCCTCACCCCGCCCTCTCCCACGGGGAGAGGGAGCAGGAGTTCGGCGGGAATTCGTGTATCGCCGGCCCGGCGGGTGCGTCTACAATGGAGGTGGCGTTCGCCAGGAGGGCCCGATTATTCACTTCGGGAGGCCGTCCGATGGAGATGCGGAGTAAACTGCTCGCCGTTGTCGTGATCTGCTTGTTCGCCGCCACGTTGTTCGGTGTGGCCCACGCGCTGCGCCTGGCTGCCGATCGGGCCGAGCAAGAGTTGGCGCGGGCCGT
>JBGTDH010000685.1:0-8049 GCA_041748435.1 Pirellulales bacterium | reverse complement strand
TCCATGCACATCCGCAGGGCGATCGGCATCACCGCTTTGCAGGAATAGCCGCCGGGCGTGGTGTAGCCTTCCACGCTGGGCTCCGGCCGCAATGTTTCTAAATTGACGCCGATCACGCTGCGGATGGTGTTGATGGCGCTGATGCCCTGGCAGCCCGCGCGCAGCGACGCCCGCGTGGGGTCTTCAATATGCGTGACATTGGGCGTCATCTTGGCCCAGACGGGCACCTTGGCTGCGCTCATCACCCAACGGCAGACCTCTTCCAGAATCTCGGGATTCTCGCCCATCGCCGAGCCCATGCGACGCTCCGGCAACCCGTGCGGGCAGGAGAAGTTGCATTCGAACGCATCGACTCCGGCATCCTGGCAACGCTCGACAATCTCGAACCACGCATCCCGGTTGAACTCTTCCATGATCGAAGCGATCAGCACGCGCCCCGGATACTTGTCTTTAAGCTGGCGGAACTCGGCCAGCCAGGTATCGAAGTCGCGATCGCTAATCAGCTCGATGTTCTCCCAGCCGATGATCTCCTGACTCTCGGCGGTGCGCAGCCGCGCATACCGCGGCTGCACGTTCACGACCTTGGAGGCATCCAGGCTCACCGTCTTGCAGATCACCGCGCCCCAGCCTTCGTCGAATGCCTTGCCGATGACGTTGGCATTCGTGCCCGGCGGCCCCGAGGCGATGATGAACGGGTTGGGGAGTTTCAATCCGTCGACGACCGTGCTGAGATCAGCCATGGCAGAACAGCCTGAGACGAAACTTAGAGACAACTCTGCTGATTATACCCAAGGGCCGGCCTGGCTGCGAAGGAAGCGGCGCAGCAACTCGGCGCCGCAAAGTGTCAGGAAGCTTTCCGGATGGAACTGCACGCCCATTAAAGGGTGACGCTTGTGACGCACCGCCATGATCTCGCGCTCTCCGTCGGGCGTATCGCTCCAGGCGCAGACTTCAAAGTCGTCGCTGAGCGTGCCGGGGCGGATCACCAGGCTGTGGTAGCGCGTGGCTTGGAACGGGTTGTCCAGCCCCTCGAAGAGTCCGCGGTTATCGTGCTGGATCATGTCGGTCTTGCCATGCATCAGGCGTTTGGCCCGCACGATCTCGCCGCCGAAGGCATGCCCGATCGACTGATGCCCCAGGCACACGCCCAGAATGGGAAGACGGCCCACGAAATGGGTCACGCACGCGCAACTGATGCCCGCCTCTTTGGGCGTGCAGGGACCGGGCGAAATGATCAGGTGCGAAGGGCGCCGCTGCTCGATCTGCGCCAGCGAGATCTGATCGTTGCGATGCACCTCGAGGTCCAGCGTGGGATCGATCTCCCCCAGCCGCTGCACGAGGTTGTAGGTGAACGAATCGTAATTATCGATCAGCACAATCATGACGTTTGATTTTGGGCCGTCCGCGGAAGCGGGTCAAGCGTGGCCATGGGCCGATGGGGTAAGAGCTCACGCCAGGATCTCTCGCCGCACCTTGGCCTCTCCTTCGGGGCCAATCAGGCGTTGCTGCAAGCCTTGAAACGGATAGGTGAGCTTCCAGGGATCGAGGCCCAAGAGGTGCAGAATCGTGGCTTGCAGGTCGTGGATGGTCACGCCATCGCGGGCGATGAAGTAGCCGAGCTCGTCGGTCTCACCGAGCGTGACGCCGGGCTTGATGCCCGCGCCGGCCAGCCAGATGGTGTAGCAGTGAGGATGATGGTCGCGGCCGAGAAACTTCGAGCCGTTGCGCTCCTCGTTCATGGCGGTGCGGCCGAATTCTCCACCCCAAATGACGAGTGTCTCGTCCAGCAGCCCACGCTGCTTGAGGTCCTTTAATAACGCCGTGACGGGGCGGTCCATATCTTTGCACTTCTTGGGCAGCGCGGTCATGATGTCGTCTCCCGCGCCGGTGCCGTGGATGTCCCAGCCCCAATCGTAGAGTTGAACGTAGCGCACGCCACGCTCGACCAGGCGGCGAGCCAGTAGGCAGTTGTTGGCCAGCGATGCCGCGCCCGGCTGGCTGCCGTAGTCTTCATGCACGTGCTTAGGTTCTTGCGAGATATCCATCACGTCGGGCACGGAGACTTGCATGCGATAGGCCAGCTCGTACTGGCTAATGCGCGTGAGCGTCTCGGGATCGCCGAACTCCGCCAGCTCCAGCTCGTTGAGCTTCTTCAGGGCGTCCAGGCTGCGGCGGCGAACCTCGCGGTCCATCCCCTTGGGGTTGGAGACGTAGAGCACGGGATCGCCCGTGGTGCGGCACTGCACGCCTTGATACACACTGGGCAGATAGCCGGTGCTCCACAGCGCCTTGCCGCCGGTGGGATCGGTGCCGCCGGAGATCAGGACGACAAAGCCCGGCAGGTCCTGGTTCTCCGAACCCAGGCCATAGGTAATCCAGGAACCCATCGCCGCCTGGCCGAACTGGGGGCTGCCGGTGTAGAGAAATAACTCCGCCGGGGCATGATTGAACTGGTCCGTATGCATGCTCTTGATGAACGCCACGTCATCGACCATGGTCGCGATGTTGGGAAGCAACTCGCTGACCCAGGCCCCGCTCTGGCCATGTTGCGCAAACTTGTACGGAGACCCAAGCAGCTTGGGATGCCCCTTGATGAACGGGAACCGCTGATTCTTGAGCCACTCCTCCGGGCAGGCCTGCAGATGATGCTCGACCAGCTTGGGCTTATGCTCGAACAACTCCTGCTGCGGCGGCGCGCCCGACATGTGCAAGTAAATGACATTCTTGGCCTTCGCCTTGAAATGCGGCTGCCGCACCGCCAGTGGATGATCGGCCTCTCCCGGTGTTGCCGCGGGAGAGCTCTTATCGAACAGACCGCTGAGAGCCAGAGCGCCCAAGCCCACCTGACAGTCCTTAAGGAAGTGCCGTCGCGTGAGATTCAGCGTTCGTTCGTGATCGTAGTTCATCCCGGTGTCTCCGCCTCGTTAAACGCTTGCTGCCGCAGATCGTCGATACGCAAATCAGCGGCCCAATATGTCAAGTAGGATTGATCCAACTTGCCGGCCTGCGCCTTGAGCACGTTCTGCACGTCCAGCCACTGCCGCTCGGACGTTTCTTCGCCTAAGCGATACCATTTCAGTTTATGCAGGATTAGGTCCTCGGCGGAAAGCACGAACAGCGGCTGCTCGGGACAATCCGGCAACGTCATGGCTACACGCCGGCTCATGGCGGAAACGTCGAAAGGCAGATCTTTGCGCACAAACAGATCGCACTTAAAGCCGATGCCGGTGTGGATGATGTTGAACGATGTGCGGCGCTGGTTGGCTTCTCGCATGGCAGGCACGCTGACGTACCAGGCTTGGTTGAAGCATTCGGCCAATGCTTGCTCGCGGCCGGGAAAGGGCTCGACGGTCAGGTCAGCGTCTTGCGTGAAGCGCATCACCCCGTAGAGCGAGCTGGCCATCGATCCGCCGAGCGCATAGGCGATGTCGAGCTGATTCAGCGCGGTGACGACACGTCGCAGCACGCCGAAATCTTCGCCGGCATCGCTCATGGGCATACTTCCGGGTGTACGCAGTTGCTGCCCCGATTCGGCCAACAGCCTTCCTCGCCTTTGCGCCTGGCACAGCAGTTCCCATTTCCGCTCGACGGGCATGCGGCGATAGATGTCGTCCACTACGGCCTGCGCCTCGGGCGAAGTGTCACTGAGGCCGATTCGTCTGCGTTGGACTGTCAAGGAACAAACAGCCTTCCTGCTCCACGGCATTCATTGAGATTCATGAGATAATCCAGTAAGCGCTCGGCGACCTGGTCCGCATAGATTCGATCTTTTAGAACGCGCTTGGAATTTGCCAGGGTGATCACCGGCAGGCTCTCGGGAGTGTTCAACCTACGAATGACGTCCTCCAGCGATCCAGACCCGTCCCGGTTGCGGTTCGCGGTGAAAAACACAATCTCATGCTGCTGACAACAGGTCCAGATATCCATATCCAGTGCATCCTGCCGCAACCCTAGACTCTCGAAGGTATGCACGGCGGGGTCCACGCTCTGCCATAATTCACGCCAGTCGTCGCTCTCAAGTATTTGCAAGATTCCCAAGAACTGGCCCCGGACGTTCCAATCAGCCAGTAGGCCCGTCATGCGTGTCTCCGTTGCGGCGGGAAGTCCGGCGTTGGATCGCCATCTCCATGAATCGTTGATGGCCCGCATCCAGTTTCGCTTGCAATTCCGGCGGGTTCCCTCGGGCCGATCGCTCCAGGATGCGCTGATAGTCCGCCAGCACTTCATCACGATGCCGCTCAATGAAGTCCAGCGCAGCGCTCACTTGCTCTGAACTGATTCCCAACCACACGGCGATGGTCTGGGCTGAACAATCTTGCGAATGATAGTCCAGAATGTCGTACACGGTGATCCGAGTT
This sequence comes from Pirellulales bacterium, assembly GCA_041748435.1. GTDB lineage: Bacteria > Planctomycetota > Planctomycetia > Pirellulales > JBGTDH01 > JBGTDH01. Next base: position 3,691 of record JBGTDH010000685.1, on the reverse strand, counting down.
CCCGCGATCTCCGGTCCCCGACCCCGATCGATAATGGCAGGTGGTGTCATGAAAATCGGCCCTCTGTCCATTCTTGTTTAGCCCGTCGTCAGCGCGGCGTCATGTGTTGCCGGAGGAAGTGGCAATCACTCGCGCACCTCCAGCGTGTATTCCCAGTATCCCATGCGGTCCTCTTCCCGTGTGAGACGGAACCAGCAGCCGAACAGCGGCGACCGCTGCCAGCCGTCTCTCACGGGCACGCGTTTGTAGCCCGCTTCCTGCCACCGCAGAATCCTAAAATCGATCCCGCCGTCCAGCGCGCTAATCAACCAATACTCACCGATTCGTGCCCGGTGGTAAAGGCGGGGCAATGTGATTGTATCCTTCCTGACCGTTGTCCGACTGACGATCTCCAGGACCCAGTCGGGGGAGCCGAGAAGTTCCATGACCTCGCCGGTTGGCTGCCGCACGCGAGTGACTCGGCCCGACTCGAACGTCTCCTCTCGCACGAAGACGCCATCAGGCTCAGTCGAGAGTCCTGCTTCGACGTTGGTCAACAAAGCGCCGCGGCCGTAATAAACTCCCATCTTCCGCTGCTTATTCAGGCCGATGATGCAGTAATCAACCTCCAACCTCAGAGCGTTGTGCGTTCCGATCTCCTCGGGACTGATATCGATGAACAGGTCGCCATCAAAGAAACAAATGAGCCCGGGTTTATCGACACGTTCCTCGATCAACCACTGGCGAAAGCCGGCGTGCGTCGTGGCTCTGGCGGGAACCACGAGCGGGAATTGTTCCTCGAAGACGTCGACCGCGGACATCGTCTCATCCTTTCGTCAGCACGGCGTCCATGTTCAACAGCATGTTGGCAACCACGGTCCAGGCGGCGAGTTTCGCGGCATCTGCACCGGCGGGCAGCGGGCCGAGGGGATCGGTGGCGATCTCGAGCGACGCTTTTTCGTTCTGGCGATAGTGCTGTTCTTCTCTTTGATACAGATCCATCACGTGCCGAACCTGCGCAGCGCTCGGCGGCCGGCACAGGCAGAGCCGCAGCGCGTAGCGGGCCTGGTCTTTGATGTTCGAGCCGCCTTCCCGCACGATGCGGCGGGCTAATGCCTGCGCGGCTTCCACATACACGGGATCGTTCATCGTGACCAGGGCTTGCAGCGGCGTGTTGGTGCGCACGCGGCGGATCGAGCAGGTCTCGCGGCTGGGGGCGTCGAACGTGGCCATCGAAGGATACGGCACCGTGCGACGCCAGAACGTGTACAGCCCGCGACGATAGCGGTCTTCTCCGGTGCTGGTGGTCCAGGTGCGTTCGCCATTGAAGGCGGCCTGCCACATGCCTGGGGGTTGCGGAGGATAGACGCTCGGTCCGCCGACTTTGCCGCTCAGCAGTCCGGCCAAGGACAACGCTTGATCGCGGACCATCTCCGCGTCCAGACGGAACCGCGGCCCGCGCGAGAAGAGCCGGTTCTGCGGATCCTTGGCGAGGCGCTCGGGCGAGACTTGCGACGTTTGCCGATACGTGGCGGAGGCGACCATCAGCTTCAACAGCCGCTTCACGTCCCAGCCGCTCTCCATGAACTCGACCGCCAGCCAATCGAGCAGCTCCGGATGACTGGGAAATGTGCCCTGTGTGCCGAAGTCTTCTTCCGTTTCGACCAGTCCGCGGCCGAAGAGTTGTGCCCAGAATCGATTCACCGTGACGCGAGCCGTGAGAGGATTCTCGTGATCCACCAGCCAACGAGCCAAGCCGAGGCGATCCAAAGGCGCATCGGCCGGCAAGGGATGAAAGGCCGCGGGCACGGCCGGCTCGACTTGCTTTCCTTTCTGCAGGAAATTGCCCTTCACCAGCACGTGCGTTGTGCGGCGCTTGTCGGGGGGCAACTCTTGCAGAATCGGCACCTGCGGGAACTTCGGACGTTGGCTTTCCAGGCCCGTCAATTCATCACGCAGCGGCTTCAGAGAGGGCGCCACGGTGCGAAAATGCTGCTTGAGTCTCTGTTGCTCCGCTTCGCTGCGCTCCTCGGTCGGCTTGTCGAGCAGCGGCAGTACGTCCTTGGGCACTTGCTTGCGACCCTCCGCCTTCGGATCGCGCAGGCTTTCTTCCCACGCGAGCTGCTCCGATTCTTCGAGCACGGCGTCGGCGAGACGCTTCTTCAACGCGGCGATTTGCGGGTCGAACCGCGCAGCCAGCTCCAGCATCTGTGGCGTGGGAGCTTCCAGATTGGGCGACTCATCCGGACGGTCCGCATCCGCCGTCTGATTCAAGAGTGCAAACGCCTGATAGTACTGCTCCTGCGTGATGGGATCGTACTTGTGGTTGTGGCACTTCGCGCAGCCGGCGGTCAGCCCCATCCAGACTTGCAGCGTGGTATCGAGCCGATCCTTCACGGCGGCGATGCGGAACTCCTCGTCGTCGGTGCCCCCTTCCGTGTTGGTCATGGTGTTGCGATGAAAGGCCGTCGCCATACGAGTGTCCCTAGAAGGATCAGGCAACAGGTCGCCGGCAAGCTGCTCGATCGTGAATTGATCAAACGGCAGGTTGCGGCTGAACGCCTCGATGGTCCAATCGCGCCACCGCCAGATGTGGGGCCGCAGCGGATCGGAGCCGTAACCGCGACTGTCTGCATAGCGAGCCAGATCCAGCCACATCCGCGCCCAGCGTTCGCCATACGCGCGATCGGCCAAGAAGCGATCGACGAACGCGGAATAGGTCGTATTGGGCCCATCAGACTTATTCAATTGCTCAAACTCTGCGACCTCTGTCAGCGTCGGCGGCAGACCGCGCAGATCGAGGCTCAGGCGTCGAATTAGTTGATAGCTAGCGGCCTCGGCAGAGGGCGTCAGGCCGGCGCGCTCCAACTCTGCCAGCACGAAGTAATCGATCGGATTGCGAGTCCAACTTGCTTGAGAGACCCGCGGCAGCCCGGGCCGCTGCGGCTTCACGAACGACCAATGTTCGGCATAGGGCGCCCCGTCACGAATCCACGCCGCCAATTTTTCAATCTGCTGCGGCGTTAGTGAATGCCCGGAGCCCTCCGGCGGCATGCGCTGATTGATGTCGGCCGAGGTGATGCGTCGATACAGTTCGCTCTTCTCAAGATCGGCGGGAACTAATGCCGTCAAGCCACTCTCGAGTTTCTCGATCGCCCGCTCGCGCACATCCAGCCGCAGGCCGGCCTGCCTCTTGTCGGCGTCCGGTCCATGACAGGCGTAGCATTGCTTGGAGAGGGTCGGTCGAATCTCGCGGTTGAAATCGATCGCTTGCGCGGCCGCATCGTGAGGCGTCAGCAATGCGCCAATCACGGCAAGGAACAAGACCCTGTACGCTCTCGACTGTGTTCTCGACATCGACGGATCTCGCTTGCTCCCCTCGTATGTTCAGGCCACATTCTAGCCCCCCTGCGATCCCGTTGCATCTGTGCTAGCACCTCAGTTTGGGGAAGCGCGGCAACTTCAACGGGTTCTCGTGGTCGAAATTGATCTACCGGTCGTAGCGGTCGATATCAGTTGCAGATCACAATCGCCCCTCGAAGAAGCCGGATGATGAACGCTGCTCTGCTCGCTTTTGTAGTGCTGGGCGGACAGCCGCCGGTAGGTTGCTGCTCGACCGTGCCCGAGCCGGCCGGCGAATATCGCGTGTGCGATTCGCTGCGCACGCATGCGAAATATCATAAGCGCGTCTATTGCGGCCATTACGATCGGC
>JBGTDH010000684.1:0-11613 GCA_041748435.1 Pirellulales bacterium | reverse complement strand
TGCGCAAGCCTGATGGCGCTCGGGTCATGTACACCAAAGGCGCTCCGGAAGTAATCCTGGCGAAATGCACAGCCGAGCGTCGCAACGGCCAGGTCGAGCCGCTGACAGATGTTCGCCGCGAGCGGATCCTGCGGGGGAACTCGGAAATGGCTTCTCGCGCGCTGCGCGTCTTGGCCCTGGCTTATCGCGATCATTCACAAACGCAGGGGACCGAATACGAAGAGACGGACCTGATCTTTGCCGGATTGGTCGGCATGATTGATCCGCCACGCGAAGAGGCCAAACAGGCGGTTCACAGGTGTCGCACCGCCGGCATCCGGCCCGTCATGATCACGGGCGACCATCCGGCGACCGCTCTGGCCATTGCCCGCGAGTTGCACATTGCGGCGGCAGATGAGCGCGTGGTGACAGGGCAAGAACTTGATGCCCTGTCGGAGAACGACCTCACGGCCCAAGTGGATCAGATCTCCGTCTATGCACGCGTCTCGGCCGAACACAAGCTGCGGGTCGTGCGCGCCTGGAAAGCCCGCGGCCAGATCGTTGCCATGACAGGAGACGGTGTCAACGACGCGCCTGCCGTGAAGGCCGCCGATATCGGGATTGCCATGGGAATCTCCGGAACCGATGTCACGAAGGAAGCCTCCGACATGGTGCTCACGGACGACAACTTTGCTTCGATTGTCAACGCCGTCGAGGAGGGCCGCGGCATCTTCGACAACATCCAGAAGTTCGTGCATTTCTTGCTGTCATGCAACGTGGGCGAAGTGATGCTGATGTTCTTTGCGGCCCTGATTGGTTGGCCCGTTCCGCTCTTGGCGATTCAAATCCTGTGGATCAACCTGGTGACCGACGGACTGCCCGCGCTGGCGTTGGGAATGGAGCCGCCCGAGCGGGACATCATGAGCCGCCAGCCGCGCCCACCTCACGAGGCCGTGATTACCCGGGAGCGTGGACTGCTCATATTATTTCATGGCGCGCTGGTCGCGGCCGTCGCGGCACTGGGCTTCTGGATCATCTACCAGGGCGACCAGGCGCACGTGCCTCGTGCTCGAACGGTCACGTTCTGCATCGTGGCGTATTCCCAGCTGTTCTTTGCCGTCGGCTGCCGCAGCCAACGCTACACGATGCCCCACATCGGCCTGTTCTCCAACCCGCACTTACTCGGGGCGATTGTAATCTCCGGTCTGCTTCAACTGATCGCGGTGACGCTCCCCATCGCACAGCCGGTGTTCGAAGCCGACATGCCTCTCGCTTGGGAGTGGCTGCTGATTCTTCTGCTGGCCCTGACGCCGGTCACGATCATCGAAGTCGGTAAGCTGCTGCGAGCAGCCCCCGCCTTAACCCACTGAGGTCGAGTCCCATGCCTCCCCAGCTAGACCCCGAACTTGCCGATCAGCACACTCCCCGCGCGATCCAGGTGCGTCTGGCCCATGCCACCAGCCACAGCTACCTGGGCGATTTTGTGCTAGGCGCCATTGATGGGACGGTGACGACGTTTGCGATCGTCTCGGGAGTGGTGGGGGCCGGTTTGCCGAAGCATATCGCCATCATCCTGGGCATCGGGAATCTACTGGCCGATGGGTTCAGCATGGCCATCGGCAACTACCTCAGCACCAAGACGGACCGGCAGATTGTCGACCGCGTGCGCCGAGCCGAGGAATTGCACATCGAGCATGTTCCCGAAGGGGAGCGCGAGGAAATCCGGCAAATCTTTGCCAACAAGGGATTTCACGGACATCTGTTGGAAGAGATCGTGTTGGTGATCACCAACGACCGCAAGCAATGGGTCGATACCATGCTGACCGAAGAGTTTGGCCTCCGCCTGGAGAGTCCTTCCCCGATCAAGGCCTCGCTGGCCACGTTTGCGGCGTTTGTGCTGGCGGGGTTCGTGCCGCTGTTGCCATTCGTCCTGCCGTTTGGGATGGGTCCGCAGATGACATTCCGCGTGAGCGCCGCGGCAACTGCTTGTGCGTTCTTTATGATCGGCGCGATGAAAGGGACGCTCGTGCATCGTTCCTGGTTGCTCTCCGGCTTGGAGACACTGGGTGTCGGCAGCATCGCCGCTCTGTTGGCCTATGCCGTGGGCGCGGCGTTTCACGGAATGGAGTAACTCCTGGCTTGCGCGAATCATGCACTTGGCGTCGTCTCGATTTGGTACTTCTCCAACAATCGATACAAGCTGCGGCGATTGATTCCCAAGGCCCGAGCAGCACGGGCCTTATTTCCTTTTTCTCGATGGAGAATCTCGACGACATGTGCCTTCTCGATGGCGGCTAAGTCATCTCCCGCTTCGCCTGCCCCAGTTCCCGCCGTTAATTCTGCGCGGACGAGTTCCTCCGGCAGGTCGACCAGACTAATCGTGGGAGGGTTGGCGAGAATCTTCGCGCGCTCCAGCACATTCATTAGTTGCCGCACATTGCCGGGCCAGGCGTATTGCTCGAGGGCCCGCATCGCCTCGGGCTCGATCTGCCATTCGCTGCCCAAGAATCGTTGAACCAGGAGCGGAATGTCGCCGGAGCGCCTCCGCAACGGAGGCAATTCAAACGACAACACGTTGATGCGGTAGTACAAGTCTTCGCGAAATCGTCCGGCACGGACTTCCTGCGCTAGGGTCCGGTTTGTCGCGGCCAGCAGGCGCACGTTGACGCGGCGTTCCTTCAACGAGCCGACCCGACGCATCGACCCGTCTTCCAACACCCGCAGCAACTTGGCTTGCAGGGAGCCGGGCATCTCACCGATCTCGTCGATAAACAGCGTGCCCCCGTCGGCCACTTCGAACAGCCCCGGCTTGGCGGCCACTGCTCCCGTAAAGGCGCCTTTCTCGTGGCCGAACAATTCGCTCTCCAGCAGCGTTTCCGGAAGCGCCGCACAGTTGATCACGACCAGCGGCTGAATAGCCCGCGGGCTGGCGGCATGCAGTGCCCTGGCCACCAACTCCTTGCCCGTGCCGCTTTCGCCCTGAATGACAATGGCCTTCTCCGTGCGTCCAGCTCGTTCGATCAGGCGGAAGACCTCCTGCATGGCCGCCGATTGGCCGATCATCTCCGGCGGGCGTTGGCTGCGCTGGAGCACGGTCTTGAGTTGACGGTTCTCCTTGCGCAGCAAACGGCGCTCGAAGGCCCTTTGAATGCACTCTTCCAACTCGGCCAGGGGGAACGGCTTGGTTAAGTAATCGAAAGCGCCAAGCTTCATGGCGCGCACGGCTGTCTCGATCGTGCCCTCGCCCGTGAGCATGATCACCTCAGCTTCTGGGTTCGACGATCGCAACTTTTCCAATAAGTCCAAGCCGGACATGCCCGGCATGCGCATATCGAGGATTGCAACATCAAACTGCCGCCGCTCCGCCAAGGCTAGCGCCTCTTCGCCACTGGCTGCCTGTTGCACCGGAAAGCCGCTGCGCGCGAAGCGCCGCGCCGCCACCTCGCGGAAGTCTGCGTCGTCGTCCACCAGCAGCAAGTCAATCGTGTGGGGATCGTACACCAGAATTGGCCTCCGCAGGACAAGCGATTAAATGTAATGCCACTGCCAACGCAATCGCCGCGCCCCAAAAAACGATGCTCGACTGTCGCGATCATAGCAAACGTGGCTTCAATCCCTTGCCGGCAGTGTGCGGAAAAGACGCGCGCTGTGCGATCGGGCGCGCCTCCAGTCTAGAGTTTTCATCATTGCCGACAACAGCCGCCACGGGCTGCGAGAGTTCAGGGCACTGTTTCCCGCCAAAAACAGGCCGAGCGCGTCCAGCAATCCGATCTGTTCCCGATGGCATTCGACTTGCTAATCCAAAAGTACATGAAGAAGGGGCACCTCCGAGGTTACCACCTTTTGTCAGGAACTTTATGAAACGCGTCAACGAAGTCCGGCTGGAAACCGATGTTGCGTACCGTGTGAACTATCTGGCGGAGTTCATGGGATTTGAAGAGCGCGATGAGGCCGCCATCCACGCATCAGCCTGCCACTTGGCGCCTCTCGTTCCTGCGCTCGTCGACGCGGTTTACGACAAGCTCTTTCAGTACGACGCCACCAAGCGGCACTTCCTGCCGCGCCAGCATGAGTACGACGGCGCCTTGCCCCACGATCTGGCGTCCCTCCGTCAAGATCACGAAATGATTCAGTTCCGGAAGAACCACCTGGCGCGCTACCTCAGCGCGTTGGTGACTCGCCCGTTTGACGAGAAGTTCATCGGCTATCTGGATATGGTCGGCAAGATTCATACGCCACAAGCCGGCAATGCCGAGATCGCCGTGCCCTTGGTGCAGATGAACGCCCTGCTGGGCTTCGTGGCCGACGCGTTGACGGCCACGCTATTCAGTCTGGGCCTCGACCGCCAGAGGGAAACGCGGATGGTCCGAGCCTTCAGCAAGCTGCTGTGGCTCCAAAACGACCTGATCTCACGGCACTATGCGGGAGAGCACGCTACCCGTCTGGCCGCGGCATAATTGGACGTGGCAGCCGTGTTCCGGAGTCGCAAGAGTTCAAGAGGTTAATCCAAATGTCCACAACTGGAAAGGTGGGTCCAACGATGAACGCCAAGAAGATCCTGTTCCCGACGGATTTCTCCCTGTGCAGCGATGCCGGCCTCGAACAGGCCACCGCATTGGCTCGCGATGCGGAAGCCACGCTGGTGATTGTCCACGTGGAAGAGCCACCCGCCGCTTACGGAGGTGGCGAAATGTACTACGGCCTCAGTGAGCCGGATCAGACCGCCATGCTGCGAATGCTGCACGACGTGCGGCCGACAGATCCCAATGTGCGTTACGAGCACCGGCTGTTGCGCGGCGATCCCGCCGAGGAAATCGTGAACGAGGCCGACCGAGAGCACTGCGACCTGATTGTGATGGGAACGCATGGCCGGACCGGCTTCAATCGGCTGCTGTTGGGAAGCGTGGCCGAGGCGGTGGTGCGTCGCGCCAACTGCGCGGTCTTTACCTACAAACAGCCGCGCCAATCGTCGGCCAAGAAGATGGCCACCGCAGGGGCGCATTGAGAATGCCGCGGGAGACTATCTGGATTTGGCTGCAAGAGAAAGGAGGGTTCCAAGGTGAACGCCATGATTCCTCTACCTGATCAGGACCCCTTTTATGTGAAAGCCTTGGCAGCGCATCGCGAGCTAAGCGGTCTCGTAAGCGGGATTGCGACAGGACTCGACGCCGTCGTGCATTCCCAGCCTGGCGATCAGGCCTGGTCCGAACTGCCGGCGCGGTTCGAGGGGCTGCTGCTCTATCTGAAGCAGCACTTTGCCGAGGAGGAAGCCGGGGGCTTGCTGGAAGAGGCCATCTGCCGGCTCCCGCGACTAGGTCCGCAAGCCACGGTTCTGGAGCGGCAACACGAACCGCTGCTCCGGGACTGCAGTGAGCTTGTGGAACGGGCGGAGGTCTGCGGTTCATCGAAAGAACTGTGGAAAGGCCTCGCCCAGGATTATGGCCAGTTCATTAAAGCGCTCTTGACGCATGAGGCAGCCGAGAACCGCCTGGCGGAGCAAGCCTTTAACGCCGAGATCGAATGAAGAGATCTGGAGCGCTGGGTCCCAGCGAGCCGTCGCCAAGAGAACAGAAGCAGTTATGAACACCGCATGGGAACGATTGTTGACGCTTCATGTCGCAGACGCGATGAGCCCGCGGGTCGTCTCTGTTTCGGCACATGAATCGATGGCGGCAGCGGCCTGCAAGCTGGCAGAACACTCGATTTCGGGAGCGCCCGTGATCGACGAACAGCTCCATTGCGTGGGAGTCCTCAGCGCGATGGACTTCGTCAAGCAGCAAGTCTTGGTTTGCCAGGAAGACCGGCTGCCGGGCAATGGCGGCAACCGGCATTCGCTCCGTGCGGAAGGACGACATCAGACCCTGCAGGTGGAAGAGCAGGGCAAGGCGCTGGTTTGCCATCACATGTCGCCGGCCGTGCAATCGATCGACGCGGACGAGCCGCTGCTGGCCGCCGCACGAATGATGTGTGCCCTGCACATCCATCGGCTGCCGGTGTTGGACCGCCGGGGCCATCCCACGGGCATGATCACTGCGATGGACATCGTGGCAGCGCTGTTGAATGCCATCGACGAATCCCAACACCGATTGTCTCCTCACGATTGATGGGCTGTCCGCAACGCATCCAGTGAAGGGACTGTTGCTGCGGCAACGTTTTTTGGGTAGCCGCCCTCGTGAAAGTTCGGTTATCCTGAAGTCCTAGTTCAGCTTCCCCATCTTGAAAGTTGACGATGCAGTAGCCAAGTCTATGCCATTGCTTGGTCACTTTCATCCGCCGTTGCATCCGCAGCATCATTGGGAGTCTTTCCACTCCAATTGGGCCACGCGCCTCGCCGATTTGCTGAACGATCGGCTGTTGCCGCCGGAATACATCGCCGAAGAGCACACGCACGCCGGCACGCGGCTGGAGATCGATGTCGCCACGTTCGAGCAAGATACCGTGAGCGCTTCGCCAGGCAATGGCGGAGTCGCCGTTTTGCCGCGAGCCGTTTACACGCCGCCGACGCCCGAGTTCATTCTGCCCGCGGTGTTCCTGGACAACTTTGAAGTGCGCGTGTTTTCCACCGCCGCCGGCATGACTCTGGTGGCCGTGATCGAGCTGGTCAGCCCGGGAAACAAGGATCGTCCCGAGGAGTGTCGTGCCTTCGCCACCCAGTGCGCCAGCTACCTCCATCAAGGCGTGAGCCTGATTGTGATCGACATTGCGACCAACCGCTCGGCCAACCTGCACAACGAAATCGTGCGGCTGATGCAATCCAATCCCGCCTGCGAGCTGCCCCGCGCCTCCAACTTGTATGCGGTAGCTTATGCACCGGTGTTGCGCGGCGAGCAAGCGGAGATCGAACTTTGGCGGAGCATTTGTGCCGTGGGGCAGCCGCTTCCCACATTGCCGCTGCGACTCTCCGGCGATCTCGTGGTTCCGATCGATTTCGAGAGCACTTATCAGGAAGCCTGTCGGAGACGCCGTCTGGCCTGAGGCGCTTTCGGCGCTCGCTCGCCCTTCTCGCCCTGGTCTCGGCCTCGCTTTCGCTCAAAGCACGCTAGCGGACTCTCAGACGAAGAACGCCGTCCTCATGTCAACTCTGCGGAAGCGAGCCGGGTTCCTCCGGGCGGCTGCCGGCGTCGAGCAGGATGGCTACTTGCATGTCGCCCATCACGTTGACGCCGGAGCGAATGCGGGCGATGATCCAATCGACCGACTGCAACAGCGGATAGGCAACAAGGATCACGTCCATCGGCAGACCGGATGCCCGCAATACCAGGGGCAGGATGATCATGCCGGAGCCGGGGATGCCGGCCATGCCCACGCTGGCGAAGAGAGCGGTAAGCAGCACGCCAATTTGTTGCAGCAGGGTCAGATCGTATCCGGCGGCTTGCGCGACGAACAGCACGCTCATGGCCTCGTACAGGGTGATGCCGTCGTTGTTAAAGTTGGTGCCCACGCAGGCGGAGAGGCGTGCCGAGGCTTGCGACACGCCCATCCGCTCCGTGAGGCAGTTCAGCGTGATGGGAACGGAGGCCAGGCTGCTGTTCGTGGAAAGGCCCGTCAGCACGGCATCGACCCCGCCGGCCAGATACACGCGGGGCGACTTGCGTCCGATCAGCCAGGCCGAGAGCGGATAATAGAGGAGGGAATGAATCGCCAGCCCCAACAACATGGCAGCGACGAAGACCCACAGTAATCGAAACACTTCGAAGCCCGATTCTCCCACCACCATGGCGACCGCACCGAAGACGGCCAGCGGAACGATCTCGACCAGCCATCCCAGAATGCGCAAGAGCATCTGATAGCCGGTGACGATCAGGCCCTCCACGGCCAGATAGGCCGTTTCGCCTTCGCTTTGCTGCCAGCGGCGCACTTGCCGGAAAGCCACGCCGGCCAGCACGGCCAAGAGCACGACGGACAGGACGTTGTTATCGATAAACGGCTGCAACACGTTCTTGGGCGTGTAGCTGCTCAGTATTTCCAGCGGCGACAGCGAGCCGCCGGGTTGCTGGCCGCTGGCCTTGCCCGATTGCACGGCGCGGGAGAGAACGTCCAGCTCCCCACGCCACCGCAAGCCCGGCTGCCAGACGTTCATAATCGTCAGGCCCACCGCGAAGGCAAAAGTGATGTTCACCAGGCAGATGATCACCATCTTGATGCCCAATCGCCCGCTGATGTGCGTGCGGGCAAAGGCATCCAGAATGGCAAACAAGATCAACGGCGTGGCAAGTGTCGTGAGCAGGCGAATGACCAGCAGCCCCAACTGCCCCAGGTGCTGCGTCGTGAGCCCCCCTAGAAACGGCTGCGTCCCGAACTGCACGCCCACGAGCGTTCCCAGAACCACGCCCAGCACCACGCGCACGTACAGCGGCCAGCGCCAGGGATTTAATGATCGTGCTGGTCGCGGGCGGTCGTCACTCACGCAGGTTGCTCCGTCCAGCACGCCGCTGTTGATTCGGATTCACGCCGTTTACTCGCGACTGAAGCCGCCACAGTCTATCACACGGGCAAGCCAAATCGCCAATCGCTGAGGTCTTGTTTCCCGCTATACTGATGCGATGAACGAGGCAGTCAAACAGCCGGCGGGGTATGAAGCAGCACATTCGCTTAGCTTCAGGCCGTTCCAATTTGGCTTGGGAAGCATATTTCGAGTGACTTCAATTGTCGCGTGCGCCGTATGGGTATGGCAGTCTCGAAACGCGCTTGGACTCCTAAATCAGTACCTGACGAACGAATACGCGACTCAAAGCAGCGCAATCATCGAAGGGATTGCCTGGCTACCCGTCCCGATATTGCTCGGCATAGCGGCAGTGGAGATCGCCGCACGCGCCATTTCGACGAGTGCTTTACGCGGGGAGAGGGACGCGGAAGTACGGTGCAATTATGACAATCACGATTGAACCGGATTTGGCGCGGGCTACCCGCATCCCAAGCTTGTGTACCGAGAACCAATTCGGGAACCACGAAAGACCCGAAAACAACGAAAAGGAAAGGGAATTCGGACCATGTTAGGACGGCGATCAGCGAGTCGATCTCTTTCGTGCCTTTCGTAGTTTTCGTGGTTCTCTCCGGTCTCCCAATACACCCAGTCTATTCGTTCTGTATTGGTTCGGTGGTCGTTCGGTGGGGTGTCAGAGGAGCGAACGATACGAACTTGAGGCGAGTTTCTTAGCGAACGGTGGCTTGTTATGATGGTCGCCGGTCGACCACACCACGCCTGCCATAGGAGTTCGCCATGACCCGCGCCTGCCTCGCCGTTTGTGCCTCGCTGATGTTCATCGCCACAACCTCTGCCGCGGAGGGAAACCTTCGCGTGGGCATCATCGGGCTGGATACTTCCCACGTGGCGGCGTTCACCAAGCTGCTGAATGATCCGCAGTCGAGCGGACCGCTGGCGGGCGTGCGCGTGGTGGCGGCGTTCCCTGGCGGCAGTCCCGATATCCCGTCCAGCAAGGACCGGCTGGCGGGCTTCACCGAGCAGGTGCAGAAGATGGGCGTGGAAATTGTGCCTTCGATCGAGGTGCTGCTCACCAAGGTCGATGCCGTGCTGCTGGAGAGCGTCGATGGCCGGCCGCACCTGGCGCAGGCCACGCCGGTGATCAAGGCGGGCAAGCCGCTGTTTATCGATAAGCCCGTGGCCGGCTCGTTGGCCGATGCCGTGGAGATCTTTCGCCTGGCCTCGCAGCACGATGTGCCCTGTTTTTCCAGCAGCAGCCTGCGGTTCTATCCCGGCGTGCAGGCCATGCGAGACAATCCGCAGGTAGGCCGCGTGATTGGATGCGCCGCCTATGGGCCTTGCTCGCTCGAGGAGCATCACCCCGATTTGTTCTGGTACGGCATCCACGGCGTGGAGACGTTGTTCACGATCATGGGTCCTGGCTGCGTGAGCGTGACGCGAGTCCAAACCGAAGGCACGGAGTTGGTGACCGGCCTATGGAAGGACGGTCGGGTCGCCACCTACCGCGGCATCCGCCAGGGGAAGAGCGGCGCCGGCGCGTTGGTGTTCGGAGAGAAGGCGGTGCAGGCAGCCGACATGTCCGGCGGGAGCTACAAGCAACTTGTCGAGCAGATTTGCACCTTCTTCCGCACCGGCAAACCGCCCGTCAGCTCCGCCGAGACGATCGAAATCTTCGCCTTCATGGAAGCCGCCGACGAGAGCAAACGCCAAAGCGGCAAACCTGTGACCCTGGAGAGCGTCCTAGCCAAGGCGAAGGCCGTGAAATAGCAAACTGTAGGGTGGCGTCGAGTCTTGGAGACCCACCAAACATGGCATTCGCTCGCGATTATGGAGCAGGCGCGCAACCCGCCGATAGATGAATGCCGCTGCACTTATACACGTGATACTGTCGGCCGTCCCGCAATTCTTCCCGCAATTTCGAGGTTGCCATGACGAGGCGCGTTCTGCTGGTGTGTTGGTTCTCCCTGATGGGCGGAATGTGCGGCGCGGCCGATGCGGTCCGGCCAAACATTGTGCTGGTGTTCGCCGATGACCTGGGCATCAACGATCTGAGCTGCTATCGCCGGAAGGACCAAAGCACGCCGCACCTCGATCGGCTCGCAGGGCAGGGCATGCGCTTCACTTGCGCGTATACCGCTCAGCCGATCTGTTCTCCGTCCCGGGCGGCGCTGATGACCGGGAAGTCTCCCGCGAGGCTGCACCTGACGAACTATCTGCCGGGCCGAGCGGATGCTCCCTCCCAGAAACTCTTGCAGCCGCGGATCGAAGGGCAACTGCCGCTGGAAGAAGTCACGCTGGCAGAGATGCTACGCGGCGCCGGCTACGCCACGGGCCTGTTCGGCAAGTGGCATCTAGGCGGGCCGGCCTTCAGTCCGCAGAAGCAGGGCTTCGATGTGGTTGTCTCGCCGCCGGCCAACACGCCGCCCTCGGCAGAGGAGGGAGGCAAAGGGGAGTATGCCATTACGGCCGCGGCAGAGAAGTTCATCGACGAGCATAAAAACCGCCCGTTCTTCTGCTACGTGCCGCACAATTGCCCGCACATTCCGTTGGCCGCCCAGTCCAACCTGGTCCAGCAGCACGCGTCGGCCTTTCATCCGGTGTACGCGGCGATGATCCAGACTCTGGACGATGCCGTGGGGCGGCTGATGCACAAGGTAGAGTCGTTGGGGCTGACCGATCGCACGATCTTCGTATTCACCAGCGACAACGGCGGCCTGCACGTGCTGGAATCTCCCGGCACGCCCGCCACGCACAACACACCCTTCCGCGCGGGCAAGGGATATCTGTACGAAGGCGGCTTGCGGGAGCCGCTGATTGTGCGATGGCCCGGAAGCGTAAAGCCCGGCAGTCTGTGCGATACGCCTGTCGTGCTGACGGATCTTGTGCCCACGCTGCTCGAAGCGGCGGGCATCGACGTGGCCAAGAGCGTGGGACCGCTGGACGGCGTCAGCATCGCGCGACTATTGCGTGGCGAAGCCCTGCCGTCGCGTCCGTTGTATTGGCACTTTCCCAACTACACCAACCAGGGAAGCCGGCCGGCCGGCGCGATTCGCGACGGCGATTGGAAACTCGTGGAGCACTTCGAAGACGGGAGCATGGAGTTGTATCAACTGGCCAACGATCCCGGCGAAGCCAAGGACCTGGCGACCGCGGAGCCGGCACGAGCCGCGGAGCTACGAGGCCGCTTGAGC
>JBGTDH010000683.1:0-3618 GCA_041748435.1 Pirellulales bacterium | reverse complement strand
TGCGGGGTTGCTGTTCACCTGGAAGCCCGCGCCGGGAGAGGAGCGGCCGGTGGAGCTACCCGCCGGGGGACGCTCGCCTGGATTGGCGGATCGCACGGGTGTCCCGCCGGCGTTGGGCCGCGCGGGCGTCGTGGTGTCACGCGAGGCCGGGGTTGTGAGGGTGGAACCAGCGCCGCTGGGAATCGACGCTCCATTGCGCGCGACCCCCGGCCGTGTTGCCGTGCTATTACCGCCTTGAAAACCAAGTCCGCCGGCGGGGGCGTATCGGTTGCCCTCGGGGCTGACGTTGTTGCTGGACGAAGTCTTGCTTCCGCCACCATTGTAGTAGCTATCGCCCGGGGGCTGCGCGCTGACGGTGGCGGTGCCGGGCGGCGGGACTGTTTGCCGTCCAATAAAGGGATCGATCGCCCCCGGCGGCGCCTGGCAGCCCAGGCACAGCAGGGCCGCAAATCCACACGCGAGCGGCCCCTTCATCGGCGAACTCCTGTACGAACCCACTTGGCTTGCGTCCCAAAAAAGAAAGAACACCCGCGCACAATCCCGTGCTGATGGGGGCGGCTACCTTAGCGGATTCGTTCCCGGCGTCCAGCCCGATTTAGCCTCGGAAACGTGGCGTTTGCTGTCTTCGCTGTCAGTCGAGCTTTCGCGGGGCGGGCTGCATGCGTTAAGATCGTGGGTTCGATTCATTCGACTCCCACGCGGCAGAAGGACCAAGGATGACTTTTCGCAGTCAGGCACGGAAACGGAGCGCCCTGCCGCTCGCCACGCGCTGTCACTCCGAGTTCAGCAACGAGCAGCGTTTCAAGGGCGGGCAGATCTATAGTCAGCGGCAGATTGAGATGGACGTCGTTGGGGACGATTTCGCTTACGCGTTCGTGCCCGATGGGCAGACCGAGCACCACGCCGGCCTGGAGTGGGATCCGGACGAGACGTGCCGGGAGCTGCCCTCCCATTGCGATTGCCAGGAGTTCGGCCGGCACCAGTCTTGCCCTCACCTGTGGGCTTTGATTCTGGAGCTGGACCATCTGGGGACGTTCCAGGAGATTCCGGGGTCGTGGCCGATTTATATTTTTGCCGCCCAGAACCACGCGGAGTCGCCGCCTGAAGACCGGCCGGTGCGTGTTCGAGACGGTGCGCCCAAGGCGCCGGATTGGACGCGGCAATTACGTCAAGTGCGACAGGCCAGCGAGGCCTATGTTGAGCAGCCCCAGCTCCCTCGGGCGCGCAGCAAGACGCGTCAATTGCACTTCCTCATCAGCCCGGAGAAGAGCATGCAGCAGGGTGGACTGGTGCTGCTGTTCTTTCAACAAGAGGCTCGCAAGGACGGCACCTGGGGTAAGATCAAGCCGGCGCGCGTCGATGCTTCCACCGTGGCAGCCACGGCCGACGCGCAACTTCGCCAGACCCTGGAGCTGCTGATCGAGAGCACTCCCTACGAAGAATACGGCCTGTATCGGTATGGATACAGCAACAACGGCGGGCGCTCCGGCATTGTGGTGCCCCCGGCGCTGTGGGACGTGGTGCTGCCGCGGCTGAGCGCTACGGGCCGGCTGGTCTATAGCCGCTCCAAGATGGACGATCCGGAGAACGTGCAGACGTTGACGTGGGACGAGGGCTCGCCTTGGCGCTTCGAGTTGCAAGTGGCGCGGGCCGCGGAACGTTCTTCCTGGCGGATCGAGGGTCGTCTGGAGCGCGATGGCCAACAGGTTCCCCTGAGCGAGCCGGTGTTCCTGCTGCGCGAAGGCCTGGTGGTGCTGCCTGCCAGCATCAGCCGGCTCGAGGCAAGGGAGAGCTTTGGCTGGATCGTCGGGCTGCGTAAAAGCGGCGCGATTTATGTGCCGTTCTCGGATCAAGACAAACTGGTTGAGGAGCTGTGGCAGATCCCCGCCTTGCCTCCCACCAGCCTGGATGCGGAGCTGCGTTGGGAGCAGGTGGCCGTGACGCCGCAGCCGCGGGTGCGCATCTCGCAGCCGTCGAACAAGTACCAGCGCAATCTCTCGGTGGTCGTGACGTTCGATTACGACGGACTGGCAGTGGGCCTGAAGAACATGCAGTCCGGGTTGGTCGATCGCAAGCTTTCTCGCATTGTGTTGCGAGATCGCGGGCTGGAGCAAGATTGGCTCCGGCAGCTCGGTCAGTTTGGCTTTCGGCCGCCCCCCTATCATCAACAAGAGTTCGATCTGGAGTTGCCGCCCAACAAGCTGCCTTCCGCCACGCGCGAACTGGTGCGTGCAGGGTGGCTGGTGGAGGCAGAGGGCAAGCTGATTCGCCGCCCCGGCGAAATGCGGCTGAGCGTGTCGTCCAGCGTCGATTGGTTCGATCTGGAGGGTCAGGTCGACTACGGCGACCAGACCATCGGCTTGCCCAAGCTGCTGGAGGCGCTGCGCAAAGGCGAGCAGTTTGTGACGCTGGGAGACGGCACGCAGGGCATGCTCCCCGAGGAGTGGCTCAAGAAATTTGGCATGCTGGCCGACCTGGGCGCGGCGGATGGAGACAAACTGCGGTTTGTCCCTTCGCAGGCTGCGATTCTGGATGCGTTGCTCGCCGCACAGCCGGAAGTGCAGATCGACGAACACTTCGAACAGGTCCGCCACCGGCTTCGCACGTTCGCCGGCGTGCAGCCCGCCCCGCCGCCGCAGACATTTCAGGGAACGCTGCGGGACTATCAAACGCTTGGCCTGGGGTGGCTGCACTTCATGAGGGAATTCCAGTTCGGCGGCTGCCTGGCCGATGACATGGGTCTCGGCAAGACCGTGCAGGTGCTGGCCTTGTTGGAAGACCGCCGGTTGCGTGAGTTGCCCAAGAAGGCGACGCGAATGCCCTCGCTAGCCGTTGTTCCTCGCAGCTTGGTGTTCAATTGGATCGAAGAAGCACGCCGCTTCACGCCGGGGCTCCGAGTGCTCAACTATACCGGCCTGGATCGCAAGGAGGCGCTGGCTCGACTGGACGAGTACGATCTGCTCATCACCACGTACGGCACACTGCGGCGGGACGTGCTGAAGTTCCAGGAGTTGCAATTCGACTATGCCATTCTGGACGAGGCGCAAGCCATCAAGAACGCCACGAGCCAATCTGCCAAGGCTTGTCGCCTGATTCAGGCCGATCACCGCCTGGCGATGTCCGGCACGCCCATCGAGAACCACCTCGGCGAACTGTGGAGCCTGTTCGAATTTCTTAACCCCGGAATGCTGGGACGCTCGCAAACGCTGAAGCTGCTCTCCTCGGGAACCGATCAAGACAATCGCGCGCTGTTAGCCAAGGCACTGCGGCCCTTTATATTGCGGCGAACCAAAGAGCAGGTGCTGACCGAATTGCCCGAGAAGACAGAGCAGACACTGTACTGCGAGCTGGAAGAGCAGCAACGCAAGCTCTACAACGAGCTGCGCGCTCATTACCGCGCCGCATTGGATCAAAAGATCCAGCAAGGCGGGTTGAAAAAGGCCAAGATTCACGTCCTGGAAGCGCTGCTTCGCTTGCGCCAGGCCGCCTGCCATCCCGGTTTGTTAGACAAGAAGCTTATCAAAGACCCCAGCGCCAAGCTGGAGACGCTGCTGGAGCAGCTTACGGCCGTGCGGGAAGAGGGGCACAAAGCCCTGGTCTTCTCGCAGTTCACCAGCC
>JBGTDH010000682.1:0-2327 GCA_041748435.1 Pirellulales bacterium | reverse complement strand
AGCCCGGCATTCACGGCCACAAACGCCCCCACCCCCAGCCACAACAGGGCGTCGTTAAGGGTCAGTGGAAAATCGCCCAGCAGCCAGAACGTCTGATACGAATGCAACAGCCACGTCGCCACGAAGACCGCCGCCGTGGCTACCAGCAACGCGGGCACTACTCCCCAACCCCGCAGGCGGAAGAAGACCGGCAGGAAGAACATTTTCTGCATGAAGTCCTTCCAATAGATGTTGATCCTGCGCCAGATGTCCGTGAAGCTCGTGGCCAGAAAAAACCAGTAGTGCGTGCGCGGCAGATGAAAGCCAAACAGGTGCAACATGCCGGTGATCAAATGGAACTGCCCGGAGACGTGCAGATACAGGGCGTAATTGGCCGCCAGGAACAGCATCAAGTGCGGCAAATCCCGAATCTCATGCGGCGCGGGCAGCACGTAATACTTGATCCAGCGGTACAGCAGCAGGTGCAACAGCCCCTGGCAGATCCAGTGCAGACCGGTCTGATAAATGCGGCCCGCGCCCAGGCTAGCCCGACGCGCAAGCGAGGGATCCTCACCATCGTAGTACGTGCGGCGGAACGTCGCATAATCGATCACGGGAAACAGCGTGAAGCAGGCATTCGGCAGCAAAAAGAAGTACGACAAGCTCGGCAACGCCTCGCGTTGCCGGCCGTCACGCGTGTCGAAGACGTATAGCACCAGGCGAAACATGAACATGGCGCCCAGGATCGGCCAGAAGGGGCGATCCGAGTTGGATCGCCACACGGCCAGATTTCCGGCAACCAAGAGCAGCAGTGCAATGCGCAAGCGGAAGGAAATCGGCAGCCACGTGATGGCAATCAAGCCCACGCCTACACCCAGCACGAGCGCCGCATCCTGCCACGGCAGTACGAGGAAGATGCTGCCCGTGGAGAGAGCGAGGAACAGCGGAAGTCGCCGGCGTGACGGCAGCCAGTAGTGAACCGCGAACCCGGCGATGGCCAGGGCGAACACGGCGGGAAACTCACGCCGCTGCTCAATGCCAAACGCCTGCACGACGCACCAAGCCAGCGCGAGTTGAGCCAGCAGGACCAGAAAGGTACGCACCCGGCCCTGAAACGGGACTGGCTCCATGGCGGCCGCTTGATCTTCAACCATAGGGATCAACGATTAATCAGTTCCCAAGGAGAGGATGCCAATTCACACGAGCCTCACGCCAAGTTGCAAAGACGCCAAGGAATCTGCTCCAGGCTGCCCTCGGCCCAACCCCAAGATAACCGCGGATGACGCGGATCAAAGCGGATGACGCGGATCTGAACAGAAGCGATGTATCCGCGTAATCCGCTCTCATCCGCGCGATCAGCGGTTCTCCGGCCGCCCGAAAACATGCGCGCAAGGCGCGTCGATGTGACGATATTAGACTCTAGAGTTCACACAGGTCATGCGCCTCCGCCGGAGCTAACGTTCGATGGCAGCGACAATTGCATGGCTCCCAGACGCTCCGCGAGAGAATGGATTGTCGATTGCTCGTCCACGGGATTATGCGTGAACTTCACTCCCGTCCACTGCTCCAGATCGGTCACGAACAGCACCAGTTGCACGGAATCGAGCCCATACCGCACCAGCGGCGCATGCAAATCGATCTCGCCCGGCGCTACCTCCAGCAGCCGCGCCAGCCGCACCACGATCCACTGTTGAATCTCGTCGGCACTTCGCATGGGGTAGGCCACCTAAGGTGAAACGTCCGCTCCGCCGCACCCTCGCTTACGCGTTCGGGTTTCCAGGAGCGCGCAACTCCAATACTCACGCGCTCCACACGCGCAAGCTACCATCTTCGAACGCGCGGCGGCAGGCGTGGCGTTGCACTTTGCCGCTGGATGTCTTGGGGATACTGCCGGATTCCACCAGCACGAGCTCGTGCAGCTGCAGCTCGTGAAGCTGGCGAATGGCCTGACGCACATCGCCCGTAAGCGCGGCCGCGTTGAGATTGCGGGCGCGGCGCGACACTTCCTGCACGACAATCAGCTTGGGCTGACCGTTGCGCAGTGTCTCGAAGGCCGCGCCGCATCCGGAGCGCAGGATCGGATTCACGGCCTGCACGGTTTCTTCGATATCCTGCGGTGCGTGATTGCGGCCGTGAATCACGATCAGGTCTTTCAACCGCCCCGTGAGGAACAGCTCTTCATCGAGCAGAAAGCCCAAGTCACCCGTGCGCAGCCAGGGTCCGTCTTCCCGATCGCTTCGCAGGGCTTGAAACACGTCGCGAGATTCTTGCGGGTGGTTCCAATAGCCCATCGCCACCGAACGACCCTGTACCCAGAGTTCGCCGACACGGCCGGCGGGCAACTCCTG
>JBGTDH010000681.1:0-6475 GCA_041748435.1 Pirellulales bacterium | reverse complement strand
CGAAACCGCTCGCGGCCGTCGATGACCACCACCGGCACGCACACGTTGTAACGCTGGCGAAGCTCGGCATCGGTGTCGATATCCACGGCTTCCGCCGGCAACCCGTGCCGAGCCAGCGTCGCCAGAGCCTCGTCGCACAAGTGGCAGCCGGCGCGGGTATAGACCACCACGTGATGCGAGTGTGCGTTCATGGGAGTGCGGGGAAATAGGAAACAGGACGATTCACAACGCCACGGTCCCGGCTACAATGGTTTGCGTGGGGGATTTTGCGTTGCGCCTTGTGCGGAGGTATCTTGCGTCAGACAATAGCGGGCTGTCTGGTCGATCGTAGCCCAAGGTATTGACGCGCGGGAGGTTTGTAGGGGAAATCTGGGCGCGACGGTCGTAAATCGGCGTCGGGCAGGCAGTCGAGGAGTTCGGCTGTCCCAAGCACCGGTGATTCGTTCATCTCTTGAGATTCTATCCGGCTCGGCATGGCCAAGCTCAAGGTCGAGAATTTCTTGGAGTTGGTCAAACGCAGCAGCCTCGTCGAAAAAGACCGGCTGACTCGCGCCGTCGACGAGTTCAAGGAGCAAAACTCCGGCGAGCCTTTCTCCGATAGCGAGAGTCTGGCCGAGCGGTTCATCAAGGCGGGCCTGCTCACCAAATGGCAGTGCAGCAAACTGCTCGAAGGCCGTCATAAGGGCTTTTTCCTGGGGAAGTACAAACTGCTCGGGCACCTGGGCACCGGCGGCATGAGCAGCGTCTATCTGGCCGAGCATATGCTGCTGCAACGCCGCGTGGCCATCAAGGTGCTGCCCCAGAGCCGGATCAAAGACTCTTCCTACCTCCCGCGGTTCTATCGCGAGGCGCGGGCCGCCGCCGCCGTCGATCACACGAACATTGTGCGGGCCTACGATGTCGACAACGAGGGGGACAACCACTACCTGGTGATGGAGTATGTGGAGGGGCGGGACCTGCAGCAGATCATCAAGCAAGATGGCCCCATGGCCTATCACGTGGCCGCCAATTACATGTTGCAAGCGGCCCGCGGCTTGGAGCATGCTCACGAGCAGGGCTTGGTGCATCGGGACATCAAGCCCGGAAACTTGCTGGTCGATCTGCGGGGCGTGGTGAAAGTGCTGGACCTGGGCCTGGCCCGTTTTACGGACGACAACCAGGCCTCGCTCACGGTGGTGCATGATGAGAACGTGCTGGGCACGGCCGATTATCTGGCCCCGGAGCAATCGATCAACAGCCACACGGCCGACCTGCGGGCCGACATCTACAGCCTGGGCTGCACGTTCTACTTTGTGCTTACCGGCCATCCGCCGTTTCCCGAGGGCACGTTGGCCCAGCGCCTGATGAAGCATCACACGGAAGAGCCGGCCAGCATTATGAAGGACCGCCCCGATGCCCCGCAGGATTTGCTGCGCATCGTCTCCAAGATGATGGCCAAGAAGGTTAAGGAGCGATACCAGACCACGGCCGATGTCTACAACTCGCTGACGGAGTGGCTGGAAGACAACGGCCATGCGGTGGCCTCCGGTTCTTCCCGCGCTCTTACGGAATCGACCGCCATGCGCACGCTGCCCGAGGGTCATAACAACTCGCGAGAGCTGCGGGCCTTGCCGCTCTCTCCCGGTCCCAAGCGGAAGGTCAGTTCCGGCGTGCGCCGTGCCAAGGCATTGGAACCCGATGGTGCGGGCGATACGAATACCAATTTCGATCGGCCGACGATGGCTAGCCCGCGCACCGATACAGGCAGCGGCGCCCAAGGCGTGCTTCCTAACTCCGACATGAAGATCGTCACGGGCTCCGACAAAGGCCGCGGCTCGTCCAAGCGCGCCTTGCCGGTGGCCAAGGCCTTGAACGAAGCTACCCCCAGCGCCAGCCAGGCGCTGCCCACTTTTCAGATCAAGCCGGAAGACAGCGGCGGCCGGCGGATCGAAACGGGCAAATCCGGCAGCATGCCCGTGCCATCCGCGGACAGCAACGACCTGCAAAGGCGGCAACGACGCTCCGCGATGCTTTTCTACGCCGTGGTTGCCGTCGGCAGCCTGGCACTGGTCAGCGTGAGCGCGTTGATGCTATTGCACAGCTAGTTCTCGTTTCCCTCGCTTACGCGTTCGGGTTGCTGTGCGATATTTCCGCCAGACCGTCGCGAAGCAAAGTCAGTGAGCTCTCGACGTCGCGATAACCGGGACTCGTGACGAGCGCCGCGCCGTGTTCGAGTTCTGCGAACAGCTCGGCGAACAACTCGCGCCGCAGCCACGACCACAACCAATCGGCGCGCTGCTGGGCATAGCGCGTTTGCAGGCGGGAGAAAAGCCTTGCGGCGGCGTGCTTGGCCCCCTCGCCCGCGCCGCTGACGAGCACTTCTCCGCCGCCGGTTACGCCCCCGGTGATGAGTGCATCGGTCGCCAGTTGGCCGGCGGTGTGCGAGACGGCATGCGTGGCCGCATCGTGAACCAAACCCCCAGCTAGAAACCAGCCGCTGGCCACCAGCGTCACCGTGATCGCCGGCCGAGCCAAGGCCAGGGCCTGATCCAGCGATCGCAACAGACTCACGGCCCGTGGGTTCTCCCGACTCCAGGTGTCCAGTTCGCTTCGCAGGAATTCGCGGTAGTCGGCATCGAGGTCCGGCAGCGTTTCGTGCGCGGCCTGCACGCGAGAGAGCAACTGGCCGCGGGCATCGCCGGTTAACAATCGGGCCAACCGCGGTCGCAGCGTGTCGTTGCCCACTTGTGCCAGACGTTCGAGTTCTTCGAACAGACGTTGCACGGTCCGCACGATGGTCTGCCGCTCCAAGCGATGGAACTGATCCCGCGCATCGAGCGTGGGAGTCTGCACCATTTCCAGACCCTTGCGCACGGGCCACAGCAGGCCTTGCCCCAGTGTGCGATAGAAGCCATGCACGCCGCGCGACCACGAGCTGCGACGATCGTCCCACCAGGTGCGGATTTCCTCGACCAGGGCCGTCGCGGGCAGGCTGGGCCAATCGATCGACAACGGTTTCATGCCGCCGATGGCTTCGACCGCTGCGTTAAACTCACCGCCCGCCGCGCGAATTTGCGCCAGCCACACGGGCGCGCCGCGCGAGGCATCCAGCACTCCCGCCAACGCGCCCCGGAACGTGCGGATCTTAATGCGATCAAACTTGAGCGAGGCCAACTCCTGCTGCAAGGAGCCGCCGCGGCCGAGCTCGCCGCGGCCGTCGGTTCCCACTTCGAAAAACGGCAGCCGCAGCTCGTGCGCGGCGCGCCGATCGTAGGGCGCCACGTAGACCAGTTCCGGCCTCGCGCTGGTCTCATTGCGAAACGTGGCCAGCCATTGGGGCCAGTATTCGCGATCGGCTTCCAGGTCGCACTGGTTGAAGCACACAATCACCGGCTTATCGGCCGCGGCAGCCTGGCGAAAGAACTGCTTCACGGCCGCATCGTTGTACTTCTGCTGCGTGAGCACCGCGACCAGCACATCGGCCGCCTGGCGAATGTAATCGGCCCGTTGCCAGTTGATCGGGGCATCGCTGTCGATGTCGGGCGTATCGAGCAGCAGCAGTTGCTCGGGAAGCTGCCGGCTCTCTCGCCACAACAGCAGATGCTCTTCGCCGGTATCGAGGGCATCCTCGGCGGCTTGCCAGGGCCGCAGCGTAAAGCCGGGAAACAATCTCGCGAGCAACGCTTCGTTGGCCAAGCTTGAAGGCGCCAGGCAGACCGGATGGCGAGTTCCCGCGGCCAACGGACTGACGGCGCTGGCCACTTCGCCCGCCAGATGATTAAACACCACCGATTTGCCGATGTTAGTGCCGCCGACGACCGCCACGACCAAGAGCGGCGGCGCATCCAGTTGAGGCAGCAGCTTATTGGCCAGCAGATCGAACCACTCCTGCCCGCGCGGCGAAGCGACGCCATAAGGACGCGTTTGCTGATCCAGCCTCGCCACGGCGGTATGCAAATGCCGGATTTGCTGCGACCAGGCCTGGTACTGCATCGAGGAGTGGTTTCCGGACGGATTCGGGCGACCCTTAAGTGTAGATCGCACGGCACTCCGTGGTAAGCAGTGCTCCGTGGTAAGCAGTCTCACGCCGCGAGGAAACGCGTGTTCGTTAGTCGAACATCTTTTTGGGCAGTTTGGCCAGGTGCCGCACACTGACGCGGGAGACGGCGTCCCAATTCACCGCGGTCACGGTGTAGGTGCCGTCGGGATCGCGAATGGCAAACACACCGTAGCTCTTACGGGAAGACTCGCGGGCAAAGCGTTCGGGGACGAGGACCTGGCCCCCGGCGAGGAACAATTCCACCACGCTGCCGCGCTCGCGTCCGTCCCACAGGCGGGTGAAAATATCGGCCAGGGTGGTGCGTGAGCTGGTGAGATTGCTGGGCGCGTTCACCGGCGATTGGGATAGAGTTGAGCCGCCGCCGCGGGAGGGCTCTTCCACGTTGAAGTTGAAGGTCGGCTCTTCGGAAGAACTGTCGGCCATGGTGTCGACCGCCTGAATGCCGGGGGACGTGGGCTCTTCGTCTTCCTCCGGATCCGGCGGATCGTCCCGGCTGGGGACGCGGAACTTTACGCCGCAATGAGGGCACTGCCCCGCCTTGCCTTCCAGGCTGGCCGGCCCGTTGAGGCGATGGCCATTCGGGCAGAGGAACACAATCAGATCGGGTTTGGCAGGCACGTCCCGCGTCTCCTGTCGAGCGCCTGTGCAATGCGTCCACGCGAAAGACAGAAGGTGAGCAACCCCTTCCGTCTAGACCGTCGCGGGGACCTCAGTAACTATACTATCGTTCTGCCGAGGCGCGAGCAACAATCCGGACGTTCGAGGATGGTTAGGCGGCCTGCCGGGCTGGCTTGACAGGGCGCGGTGGGCGGTTGAAACTAGCCGCACGAAGAAGAGGTTCCTGCCGCGCGCTGCTCTAGCGCCGGTTATTGCTGTATCAAGCGCTCCCGAGTTGCTGAATGCCTATCGCCGTTGTCTGCCCCGGATGTAAGGCCCAATTCCGGGTAAGTGAGAAGTTTGCGGGCAAGACGGGTCCCTGCCCCAAGTGCAAGGCCAAGATCGTCATTCCCGCCGCCACGCCGGAGGTCAAGATCCACGCGCCGGAGGCGGAGGTGGCCGCCACGGTGGGTAAGGACAAGAAGGGCCGCATCCTGTCCGATCCGGTGCCGCGGTTTGAGGAAACGATGAGCACGCAGACCATGGTGCTCATCGGCGCCGGCACGCTGACAGCCCTGATACTGGCGTTCTTTCTCGGCCGCATCATGACCGACAGTCGCCCGCTGCTGGCGGGCATTGGCTTGGCGGTGGTCTCCATCCCCCTGGTGCTGGCCGGCTACCGCATCTTTCACGAAGAAGAAGCCGAGCCGCATTCCGGCAAAACGCTCTACCTCCGTTCCGCCATCTGCGCGGCCATCTACTGTTTGCTGTGGGGCGCGTATTGCTTTGTCCCACAAGAGTGGTTCATCGAGTATTGGAGCTGGTTCTACATCGCGCCGCCGTTCCTGCTGCTCGGCGCCATCACGGCCTTCGCCTCCCTCGATCTGGACCTCGGCAACGGCTTCTTCCACTACTGTCTCTTTCTGGCCGCCACCCTCTTGTTCCGCTACTTGATTGGCATGGGCCATCTGTGGACGACGTAGGGAAAGGATGAAGGATGAAGGAGGAAGGATGAACAAGACTTCTGATTCATCCTTCATCCTTCATCCTTCATCCTTCATCCTTCATCCTTCATCCTTCATCCTTCATCCTTCATCCTTCATCCTTCTATAATTCTGCCTATGCACGGCGATTTCTCCTCCGGCGATCTGGCGGTCATCGAACGCACCACGCAGGAAGTGGGTCGCCAGATCTTTGAGCGCCTGTCGCGGCGGCAGCCCAACCTGCTGGAACGCCGCTGGTGGGACGATCGGATCATGGCCTGGGCCATGCAGGACGAAGCGGTCAAGGTCCAGATGTTCCGCTTCATTGATGTCCTGCCCATGCTCACCACGAGCCAGGCCGTGATCGAGCATCTGCACGAGTATTTCCAGCAAGTGGAAGACCGGCTGCCGGCCGCCATGCGCGTGGGTCTGGGTGTGGCCCCCGCCGGAAGCATCGCCGGACGGGCCTTGGCCATTGCTGCTCGCCGCAATGCACTGGCGCAGGCCAAACGATTCATCGCCGGAACATCGGCCGAAGAAGTGCTGGCGTTCGCCATGCGCGCCCGTAAACAGAAACGGGCCTTCACTCTGGACCTGCTAGGAGAGGCGGTTACCAGTGAGTCGGAAGCAGAGCGCTACTTGCAAGCGTATCTTGATCTGATCGCCGGCATCGCGCCGCAGGTGAACGCGTGGCCCGAGATTCCGCAGATCGATCGCGGCGTGCTCAGTGAATTGCCGCGGGTGAACGTGTCGATCAAGCTTTCGGCGCTGGATAGCCAGTTCGACCCCATCGACCCGGAAGGCACAACCCGCCGCGTGGCCGCGCGGCTGCGGAAGTTGCTGCGGGCTGCGCGCG